>NZ_JBWKMK010000145.1:0-101201 GCF_056431365.1 Acinetobacter seohaensis | reverse complement strand
TGGCCAGAAAAATGAGTCGTTCTCGCTGTTCTAAACTAAGTGGTACAGAAACAATTCGAGGCATGTGTGAACATCTGTTAACTAAAAAAACTTTTTCGCATGATTAGTTATTTTTGTCAACTTATTAAGTTTAAGCTATGACAGAGGCTGTGAATTTCAGGAATATTTGTTACAGCTTGACGAAAGTTTATGTTTAATGGGTGATTAATTTTTTTACCAAGTATTTCTGAAAATATAGCAAATATGTTCACGCCTTCATTGGTTTTAGGTTTTACCTGAATTACTCCTTCAGTGCCAAGAGGTAAGTTTAAGCCATGATGCTCATGAACTGTTTCAAGCTCAATTTTGTTATAAGAAAGGAAGCATTTAACTAAGTTGAGCATTCCATAGTATAAAAGAGTGGCTCTTGTAGGCAGTAAGACACTATTAGCTGCTTTGTAAAAGGACTCTGCAAGAGAAGAAAAATATAATGCACGTTCGAGAAAAACTTTATTTTCACCACGGCTTTTTGATATTTTTTGTTGGAGATGTGAGTTAATTAACGACCATGGATCACTAGTTAATATTTGTTGATCACCAGCGTTTAAATTTGCAAAAGAAAATCTTAATTTATTATATTTAAATAGAGCTATTTCACCCTTTTCTAACTTACTCATTTTTACCCACATAAATAAAACCCCACTAATTTATAGCGGGGTTTCTTTTAATTTACAAGTAATTAAGACTTTAGTGCTGCAACACACTTACATCTGCAACACGTGTAAATAAATCACGTAACTGCGCGAGTAAACGTAAGCGGTTGGCTTTCAACTCAGCATCATCTGCCATCACCATGACACTGTCAAAGAAGGCATCAATAGGCGCACGTAATGCAGCCAATTGAGAAAGTGCAGTGGTGTAGTCTTTTGCTGCCAATAATGGCTCAACCACAGGTGTGATTTTTGCAAGTTCAGCGAATAATGCTTTTTCTGCATCTTCTACCAAGTTTACTTCAACGACAGTACCTTCAGGCGCGGTTTCTTTGGCTAAAATGTTGGCAACACGCTTGTTTGCAGCAGCCAATGCAGCCGCTTCAGGCAAGGCACGGAAGTGATTTACTGCATTCACACGCTTATCAAAATCTAGTGGAGATTTTGGTGATAAAGCTTGAACGGCTTGAATCACATCTACCGCAACACCTTGATCTTCGTATTTCGCACGGTAACGACCTTCAAGGAATGCGACTGCATCTGCCAAAGTCTTGTCGTGGTCTTTCAAGACATCACCATAAGCAGCCAAGGCTAGTTTAATTAAGTCTTCAATTGAAACATCTAAACCGTTTTCTGTTACAAGGCGCAAAATACCAATCGCAGAACGACGCAATGCAAATGGGTCTTTAGAACCTGTCGGTGCTTGACCAATACCAAAAATACCTGTGAGCGTGTCTAAACGGTCTGCAAGGGCAATCGTCGTGCCTGTTTTGGTTTTAGGAAGCACATCACCCGCAAATTTAGGTAAGTATTGTTCACCCAGTGCTTCTGCAACTTCGTCATTTTCACCTTCAAGACGTGCGTAGTAAGTTCCCGCAATCCCTTGAAGTTCTGGGAATTCACCCACCAATTCAGAGGTTAAGTCGCATTTTGCAAGTAAAGCAGCTTTTTCTGCATCTTGCGGATTTGCACCCGTAATTGGCGCCAAAGCAACAGCCAGTTTGGCAATGCGTTCAGACTTGTTCCAAAGTGTGCCCAATTGCGCTTGGAAAACCATGTTGGCCAATTTTTCTTTGCGTGATGCAAGTGGTTGTTTTTGGTCTTGCAAGAAGAAGAATTCAGCATCAGACAAACGTGGGCGCACCACTTTTTCATTACCTTCAATAATTTGAGTCGGGTCTTTAGACTCAATGTTTGAAACGGTAATGAAGTAAGGCTGTAATTTGTTTTCAGCATTCACCAGACAGAAATACTTCTGGTTATCCTGCATGGTAGTGATCAGGGCTTCTTGAGGAACGGCAAGGAAGCGTTCTTCAAAGCTGGCACGTAAAGCTACCGGCCATTCAACCAGTGCAGTGACTTCGTCACGTAGATCCGCAGGAACAATTGCAATCGCATTCACTTCATCCGCTAATGCTTTTACTTGCTGATCAATGATCGCTTGACGCTCTTCAAAAGAAGCGACAACGTGCGCTGCTTTTAACTTCTCAAGGTATTCATCTGCATGTGCAAGGGTGATTGCTTCAGGTGCATGGAAACGATGTCCATAAGTGACATTACCTGCCTGATGGTCTTGAATCGTTGCTTCAATTACTTGATGATCTTTAAGTAAAACGACCCATTTTACTGGGCGCACAAATTCAGTACGGCTTGCAGCAGAACGCATACGTTTTGCAATTGGCAGGTTGTCCAATGCTGTTTGTAAAATGTGTGGCAATAACGCATCAAGGCTTTGACCTTTCACGTCTTTTAAGTAGCACACTTTTTCAACTTTACCTGCTTGGAATGTAGATATTTGATCTACAGTAATGCCTTGACCGCGCATAAAGCCTTCAAGGGCTTTGGTTGGTTTGCCTTCGGCATCGTAAGCAGCTTGAACAGCAGGGCCGTCAAAGCGTTTTTGTGTGTCTGCTTGTGCGGCATCAACATTAGCAATTTTAAGTGCCAAGCGACGTGGTGCTGCATAGGCTTCAATTGCATCAAAAGCCAAGCCTACATCTTTTAAACCTTTTTCAGTTTCTGCAAGTAGTGCATCACGTAAGGTTTTTAAGCTTTTCGGTGGGAGTTCTTCGCAACCGAGTTCAAATAAAACTGTATGTTTAGACATTATTTGCTTTCCTCAGTATTTTGCGCTTTGGCTTCCGCTTCAACCTGTGCTTTTAATTGTGCCAAGACTTCATCACGTAAATGTGGTTCAGCCATTGGGAAGCCTAATTTTGCACGTGCAGCCACATAACTTTGTGCAATAGAACGTGCCAAAGTACGGACACGTAAAATATAACGCTGACGCTCAGTCACAGAAATTGCACCGCGCGCATCCAAGAGGTTAAAGCAGTGAGATGCTTTAATCACTTGCTCATAAGCAGGTAGCGGTAATTCTGCTGCAATTAAACGGCTCGCTTCTACTTCATAGAAGTCAAACAGTTCAAACATTTTTTCTACAGGTGCGTATTCAAAGTTATAGGTCGATTGTTCAACTTCGTTTTGATGGAACACATCGCCATACGTTACAGTACCAAACTGTCCTTTAGTCCAAACCAAGTCGTAAACTGAGTCTACACCTTGCAAGTACATTGCCAGACGTTCAAGACCGTAGGTGATTTCGCCTGTTACAGGGTAGCACTCAACACCACCGACTTGCTGGAAGTAAGTAAACTGAGTCACTTCCATGCCGTTTAGCCATACTTCCCAACCCAAGCCCCAAGCGCCAAGAGTTGGAGATTCCCAGTTATCTTCTACAAAGCGAATGTCATGCACCAATGGGTCAATTCCAATTGCTTTTAAAGAATCTAAATACAACTGTTGAATGTTGTCTGGGTTTGGTTTCAGCACCACCTGAAATTGATAGTAGTGTTGTAAGCGGTTCGGGTTTTCGCCATAACGACCATCTTTAGGACGACGAGATGGTTGTACATACGCCGCGTTCCATGTTTCTGGACCTAAAGCACGTAGGAAAGTGGCAGTGTGGAATGTCCCTGCACCCATTTCCATATCGTAAGGTTGTAAAACGACGCAGCCCTGCTCCGCCCAGTAGTTTTGTAAGGCAAGAATTAAGCCTTGAAAGGTATCAATATGCGATATGGCGCGACTCATGGTCATCCACTTAAAATTAGAGAAAAATTGTGCTCAATTATAAGGATTTTGCGGGGTGCTGGCAAAGGTTAAAGCACAACTAGCGGTTGGTTGTTTGGGGTTTTACAAATTCACTGATAAATGAAAGATATAAAACAAATACATCTTACTGAATGATTGCCTTATAATCTTGTCCAATTGTCACCACTGGATTGCCTGCCCGTGTTTCATTCACAACTTGATTGGCTGAATACGCTGAAACCCAATTTTAAAGTATTGCCGTTAAAAGAACGCCTACTTTGTGGTTTGGGCGCATTATTGGGTTTGGCATTATCTTCCCTGATCAGTTGGTGGGTGTTGGGCGATATTAACGCATGGTATATCGCGCCAATGGGTGCATCTTCGGTATTGTTGTTTGCTGTGCCTGCCAGTCCTTTGGCGCAGCCGTGGAATATTGTAGTTGGGAACAGTATTGCAGCAATTATGGGCGTGAGCTGTGCTTTATATATTCCAAATTTAACCGAAGCCTTTAGTGTGGCTGTGGCTTTATCTATTTTCTTGATGATGACCACCGATTCGCTGCATCCACCGAGTGGAGCAGTGGCCATTACCGCAGTGCTTGGCGGAGATGCCGTGCGTGAGCTGGGTTATCACTTCATCTTTTATCCTGTGCTGCTTAATTCAGTTTTGCTGATGGTGATTGCAATTGTATTTAACCGCATGATTGGCAAGCCTTATCCTCAAACGCCACAGTTGAATCAACGTACCCAAGACCCAACGCCTACTCAAAAAGCCACTATTCAGCCGCAAGATATTCAAGATGTTTTAGATGCACAAACCCAGTTGCTAGATATTAGTGAATACGACTTACAAAAAATCATTTTAGAAGCGCAACACAAAGCCAGTGAACGACAAACTCAAGCACTGACTTGTGCCGATATTATGAGTAAAGATGTGGTCAGTTTGCAGCAAGATGAGGATATTCACAGTGCTTTAGAAAAATTCAAACACATGAATTTAATGAGTTTACCTGTCATTGATACAGAGCAACATTTGGTTGGAACTTTGGCGCTGTATGAAGTAGTGGAATGGTTTAAACACGCAACAGATTTGCCGTATAGCTGGAAACATCAAGTGAAACATATCATGTTACGCCAAGTGGTCACGGTGCAACCGCAACAAAGTATTCAAGACCTTGTGCCGTACTTTGTCGAGCGCTCTTTTAACTACATTCCTGTGGTAGAGCAGCAGCGTTTGGTGGGGATCATTAGCCGTGCCGATATGATTGCCGTCTTGAATCAACAGCTTGCTGTAAAGACCAATTAATAGACTCGCATTGTCGATGTGTATTCAACACGACTCAATCCTGAAATGCTGTGACTTTTAAAATATATTGCAGGTTGAAAGGCAAAAAAAAGCTACGATGCTTGGGGGAGCAATCGTAGCGAAAAAGAAGAAAGTTGTGTGAATAGGGTGGTGTCTACAAGTGAATCGGTAAATGATTCAAGCCTATGAATCTTTAAATATGGTCAGTCTTTAAAATTTCAATACCGTTTATCGGTCTTGATCAGGATTGACCGTGCGCACAGGTCTTGTGTAGCCCTGAGTATAGTTTGTTGTATTCGACTGGTTTTGTTTAGGGATCACCAACCACAACACCAAATACACCAAAATGCCAGGAAAGGCAGCGCTCATCACGGAAACAATCACAAAAATTAAGCGCAGTAAATTTGCGTTCCAACCAAAACGTTCAGCAATACCACCCATGACCCCAGCAATCATATTTGAGCGGTTAGAGCGATATAAACCAACATTGGCCATCTAATTCTCCTTAAGAGATCTAAAATTCAAAATAAATACATGCCGATGTTTAGCTTCACAGCACATCATCTGTATATAGAATAAAAATGGTGATGCACTTGGGTTTTTAAAGGGCGGTGAGCAAGGCAATTAGTAAAGTTATGTAACTTTTGGTGTTGCTTAAACCAGCATCCACCTAAAATATCAGAGAGAAGCGATGGGCAGAGTAAGCGCTTGACCACAAAGGATTGAGGAAAAGCATGCCTTACATTGAGCTGTCTATTCGGTGGTTTGAATAGGACTGAATACTCGGTCTGGTCACTCTATATGAGGGATAGTGTGTCGGCTAAATTAAATATTTGCGCAGTTTCTATATGGAGTGCAGTGGCATTGCTTGGATGCGATGATTCACAACTTGAGCAAGCTGCAGTGCAAAAATATACAGAACAGGTAGAAACCAAAAGACTGACTGAAGTAGCAGGGCAGGCAACCGCACCCATGCAAACGGCTGCAACAGAACATCATATTCCCGAAAATCATCTGACTTATGTGGGACGCTATACTATTCAGATTAGCTGTGAAGATAAGTTTGTTATGTGCGAACGCGGAACAGTCGATTATATTCTGACCTTATTACCTGATGGGACAGCGCATCGTATTTTTGTCAATGCGGGGCAAATCAGTTATGACAATGAAAAAAAATACCGCAAAGACTTATGGTTCTATGATGAAGACGCACATCAAATTGTGGTGGCACGCGCCTCTGGGGTGAACTTTTACTATAATATTGATCAAGACCATAATTTAATTATGGATAAAAACAAAATTGCGATTGCGACAGAAAATAATCGTGAATACTTTAAAAGCAATCCCTTACCTTCGCAAAATTATCATTTAATCAGAGCAAGTTAATTATTCGCTCATTCAATCCTTAGCCTATGAGTGAAAAACTTTTGGGCTTTTGTTTTGCCTCAAGTTTTTATTTGGGATGTGTAAAGCATGATTTGCCAATGATGGTACATCTTCTACAACTGAATTGAGCAAGGTGTAGTGGATAAAAGGCTGTGATTCAAACAGGGCAGAATACGGGAATTTGATAGTAAATTATGAAACAGTATGATCCACAGAACAGTGCTGTGATGACTGGTAATTTAAAGGATTTTTTAGAAGGAATGGTGGGTCGTCCGCGATTCGAACGCGGGACCAACGGATTAAAAGTCCGCTGCTCTACCGACTGAGCTAACGACCCAGAGGAGTAAAAATGATGATGATCATTTTTAGAATATCAACCTTGAAGAAGATGGTGGGTCGTCCGCGATTCGAACGCGGGACCAACGGATTAAAAGTCCGCTGCTCTACCGACTGAGCTAACGACCCATCTAAGGTTGATCAAGGAAATGGTGGGTCGTCCGCGATTCGAACGCGGGACCAACGGATTAAAAGTCCGCTGCTCTACCGACTGAGCTAACGACCCTGAACCAGCAATCAAGCAGGCTTGATTGTGAAGTGCAAGAAAAACCAGAGGGTTTTAAGCACCACTTCGTTTGATGGAGCGTATTGTAGCAAGATATGAAGCGAGCGCAAGTAAAAAATAAAAAAGTTGCCTATGTTTGATTATAAATGCAACAAATTTGTCGTATCTAATCAAAAAATAGGCAACCTGGTGGCTTAGAAGCGATATTGATACTGTTGAATATTGTCGTAAATTTCTTGGGTCAGTTCGCAATAAGCAGATTGGTTTGGCAATAACACCAGAATTTTTTCATCACACTGTTTTAAATCAAAACCTTGAGTTTTCAGGGTGTTCTTCTGATATTTAAATGTACCTGTAGTTTGCATTTGCTTTTGAATGCGTAAAAAAACGGGTACTGCATAAGCGGGCATTGCTTTTTTAAACTCCACCAGCATTTGACGCAAGTCTTGTTCATCTAACTGGCAGCCTTCGTTTAAGGTAATCGCAGCCATACCTGCACGACCATTGGTATGTGGGATTTCAACGCCATACACGACAGCTTCAGCAATTTTTTCATAGTCACTGACAATGTTTTCTACTTCTGTGGTGGATACGTTCTCACCTTTCCAGCGGAAGGTATCACCTAAACGATCAACAAACTGGGCGTGACGGAAGCCAATGTCGCGGACTAAATCGCCCGTGTTAAAATAGGCATCGCCTTGTTTAAACACGTTTTGCATCATCACCGCCTTGTTTTTTTCAGGGTCGGTGTAGCCATCAAACGGTGAGCGACGGGTGATTTTTCCAATCAATAAGCCGACTTCGCCTTTTTTGACTTTCATGCATTTGCCTTTGGCATCGCGTACGGGTTCATTTTTTTCTTTATCAAACTGAATGACCGCATAAGGTGTCGGTGAAAAACCAACCGTGTTGTCAAAGTTAAACACATTGCTAAAGCCGACGTTGCCTTCGCTAGACGCATACAGTTCCAGAATTTCTTGAACACCAAAGCGTGTTTTGAATTTGCTCCAAATATTAGGACGCATGCCATTGCCAATCATTTTGGTCACACGATGCCCACGCTCTAAATCAGAAGCAGGCGCATCCATTAAATAACGGCACAATTCGCCCACATAGCCAATCGCAGAGGCATTGAATTTGTGTACATCTTGCCAGAAGCATGAAGTGGAGTATTTTCTACGGATGGCAAAGGTGGCACTGCCTGCAATTACGCCACACCAGCACACCACAATACCTGTGGCATGGTACAGCGGCAGAGTGCAGTACATCACATCATCCTGATTTAAACCCAAGACATGACCATAGGTACCATAAGCCAACGTCCAACGGCTATTGGTGAAAATCACCGCTTTAGGCAAGCCTGTTGTACCTGAGGTATAGATATAAAACAGCCCATCTTTGCTCTGTACCGACTGTGTGGTGGCAGGATTAAAGCTTGGGAATGATGCAATGCATTGCGCTAAATTTTGAAAACCTTCAGGCGCAGTGCCGGCATCGGTACGGGTATTTTGATCTGCAAACCAATACAGACGATTTTCTGCAAGCTCAAGTTCTTGGCGAATATCGGCAATGGCTTGGCGACATTCTTCCCCCACAATCACGGCAATTGGTTTGACTAAATTGATGCTGTGCGCCAAAACTTTGGCGACTTGTGCGGTATTGACCAAAGCCGCGATAACGCCAATTTTTGCCAAGCCAATGACACTGGCAATTAATTCAGGGCGATTTTCCAACATCACCGCAATGACATCACCTTTGCGTGCGCCAATGCTTAAATAGTAATGTGCAATTTGGTTAGCCCATGCGTTGAGCTGCAAATAGCTGTACTGCTGATCTTCAAACATCAAGGCACAACCATGCGGGTTACGATGCACGGCTTTTTCAAACGCAAGACCTAAGCCTGCAGGCGTATTGGGTGTGCGTAAATAGGCTTGCTTTAACCCTGTGATCAGGTGGGGCACTTTAGTCATAAACTGCGGAATTTTTGCCGCAACATCCGTTAAGCCAATTAAATCGCTTTTTGTCATCTGGTACATAAGAATCCTGTTTTTGTCATCATCCGTTGCATCTGCAAAGCATCGCGTCTTATTGTTTTGTAATCCCTTAGTCCTAGTGCAATCAACCTAATTTTTAGCTTTGACTGATGTTTTTATAAAAGCTGTTAAAAATCAAAAACACCTAACACCAAATTAACTTGCTTAAATTTAAGTCACCACTGCATTTGCTCTAAAGTAGCAAAAAAAATCCAGTCATTAAAATGACTGGATTTTTTTATTCCGCTGCAAAAGTGCGAATTAAGACTCAGTTGGCGGAGTTACTTTTTTAGGTGGACGACCACGTGGGCGACGCGGACGTGCAATTTTCTCTTTTTCTGCTTTGTCCTGTTCAGATTCAGCAGTTTCGACTGGGTCATCTACTGCTAATTCCACTTGTACAGGTGCGACCACTTCAACGGCAGTTTCTTCTTGCGCTGCTGCAGTTTCAGTGACAGTTTGTGCAAGGTCGTCTTGCGCGTTCAACTCTGGCTGAGTAGCTTCAGTTGTAGCCTCTACTTCAGGGTTTACTTCTGTAGTTGCTTCGACTTCTGTGCTTAGCGCTACAGACGTTTCTGCAGTAGAGTTTGCTTCTACAGATGCGTCGGTAGTTGCCACAACGTCAGTCGTTGGCTCTGCTGCAGGTGTGCTTTCTGCTTCAGCTTTTTCTACTGCCTGTGCTTGCTTGGCTTGTTCCAAGGCTTGCTCAGCAGCTTGTTTGGCTAAACGACGACGCTCACGCGGATCGTTGGCAACACGCTTATCTGACACAGGTTTTGGTGGAGTCAGATCTAACACAGGTGCAGGTTCTGCTTCTGGTGCGGCTTTCGCAACTTCCACATCACGTGTGACAGGTTTTTTCTCTGCCACAGGCGCAGCTGTTGCAAGCGTTGCCGCATATTCATCGGTGAACTTTTGCAAAGCACGATTGAACGTTGGAATTAAACCAAACTGTTCAATCAGGACTGAGCAATCTTCACCATAGACGTGGCGAATCAGACTACCAATGCTGTATTGCGCTAAAGTTGGCACCTGTGAAGGCGTTAACTTTGGTGCAGCTGCTTGCTGTGCTTGAGCTTCACGTTGCTGACGACGACGCTGACGCGGATCGTTGCTGGCACGTTTTGCAGGCGCAGTCGGTTGTGCTTGTACTTCCGCAGGTGCAGCTGTTTCTTCTGCAACAACTGGAGCAGCTTCTACCGCAGCAACAGCTTGAGTTGGTTCAGCAACCGTTTCAGGCACAGTTGCTTCTACTGCTGTGACTGGTTCAGCCGCTAATGGCGCAGCATTCAATGCCACAATTTCAGTTTGAGCCTGATCGACATTCACCACCAAAGCCGTCGTGTTGAACTCTTGACGCGGTGCATCAATTAAGTCCACTTTCGGCTGATTAGAAGTCACTGCGGTAGGTGCTTGCTCATTCAATACGCTTGGGTCGCGGTGACGATTTGGGCGTTCTGGACGAGGTTGGTTACGACGGTCACGACGTGGTACGGCATTTTGCTGCTGCTCATTGTTGTTTTGAGCTTCTTGCTGCTGCGGTGCTTGGTCATTGTTGTGCTGACGACGAGAGTTGCGTTTGTTTTCACGCGCTTCTTGACGTTGCTCCTGACGCGACATTTGAACCACTTCTTCATGCACTTGATGTTGTTGATTATCGTGCTGAGTTTGCGGCTCACGTTGCTCTTTGTGCTTGTTATTGTTGTTGCTGTGACGCGGCTTTTTGTTGTTGTGACGCGGAGCAGGTTTGTCTTCACGTTCAGCAGATTTATCTGCAGAGTCACGTTCAGTTTTTTGTGCCACTGTTGATGGTGCAAGGTACACATTTTGACTGCTTGCAGCAGGGGCAGTAGACGCAGTTGCAATTTGACCAAACTGACCACGGCTCACAGCACCGCTATTTACCATTTGCTCAATGGCTGCTGCAGCATTGTTGGCACTACGTGCTTGATCAATAGTGCTGGCTTGCTTTTGAACAAACAGGTTTTCTAACCATGCACATGGGCTTGCAGCTGTTGTAGCTGCCGCAGGTGCAAGCTGCTGTTGTGCAGATGCTTTATTTTGCTGTGCTGCTTGTGGTTTTCTTGCAGAGGTTTTTTCTGCCGCAGGTGCAGCAGCGTGGCTGTGCGCTTGATCGGCTTCTTCTAAATGCCATTCAGAAGATTCATAACCCAACTCTTTTTCGCTTGAACGAGTTGCTTCAGTACGTTCATAGCTGGTTGGTGCAAAGCCTTCAGGATTATACGAAATTTCGTAATGCGGGGTTTCTAAGTGTGGGTGAGGTAATACAGTCACACGCACATTTGAGGTTTGCTCAAGGTAAACCAGACTGTGACGTTTTTCATTCAGTAAGAATGCTGCAATTTCAACAGGTACTTCGACTTGAACTTCACCATGACGTTCACGCAGGGCAATTTCTTCCACTTTACGCATAATTGAAAGTGAAAGAGAGCGTAGGTCACGTACCATGCCTGTACCGTGACAGCGTGGGCAAACGTAACCAGTCGCTTCTTCAAGTGATGGACGTAAGCGCTGACGGCTCATTTCCATTAAACCAAAACGTGATAATTGACCAAATTGAATACGTGCGCGGTCACTTTGTGTTGCTTCACGAAGTTTGGCTTCAACCATACGTTGGTTGCGGTCTTTGGTCATGTCGATAAAGTCGATGACCACCAAACCACCGATGTCGCGTAAACGCAATTGACGCGCAATTTCTTCGGCAGCTTCAAGGTTGGTATTAAGCGCAGTATCTTCAACATCTTGACCACGGGTAGACTTAGCCGAGTTGATGTCAATTGAAACTAATGCTTCAGTTTGGTCAATGACAATTGAGCCGCCTGAAGGCAATTTCACTTCACGCTCATAAGCTGTTTGAATTTGGCTTTCGATGCCAAAATGCGCGAATAGCGGCTCATTTAAAGTATAGGTTTTTAGCTTGTCTAACTGACGTGGCATCACGGCTTTTACGAAGTTATAGGCTTCGTTATAAGCTTGTTCTGAGTCAATTAAAATTTCGGCAACATCATCACGTAAGTAGTCACGAATCGCACGTGTCACCACACCTGCTTCTTGGTGTACCAACATTGGCGATGGGCCAGAGCTTGCGGTGTTTTGAATTTGCGCCCAAAGGTCAAGCAAGTGTTGTAAATCAAGCTGTAATTCTTCTTGTGAACGACCAATGCCCGCAGTACGTACAATCACGCTCATGCCGCGTGGCACGTTTAAAGATGCCAACATTTCTTTGAGTTCTTCACGCACAGAACCTGAAATTTGACGACTGATACCGCCACCTTTCGGGTTATTTGGCATAAGCACTAAATAACGACCAGCCAAAGAAATGAAGGTAGAGAGCGCAGCACCTTTGTTGCCACGTTCTTCTTTTTCTACCTGTACCAAAAGCTCAGTGCCTTCAGTGATCAGTTCACGAATATTAGAAGTTTGGCGAGGGTCGGCTTTGTAATAAGAGTTTGCGATTTCACGCATCGACAGGAAGCCTTGGCGACCTGCACCGTATTCAACAAATACGGCTTCTAAAGAAGGTTCTACACGGGTCACATGACCTTTGTAGATATTCGATTTTTTTTGTTCACGGGTACGATTTTCTAAATCGAAATCGTAAAGACGCTGACCAGTGACAAGTGCAACGCGAATTTCTTCGGCATGTGTTGCATTAATCAACATACGTTTCATGGGTGTAACACCTAATAGTGATACACAGCAAAAAATCGCTAGACACGTAGCGAACATCAAGCATCACGGATCAACTGCTCAGATCTCAAAAAAACCAATTGTGGTCTGAGTTTTTTTTACCGGCCTTTTTGTGTGGGGCTGCGGTGTATGATTCACGTATTGATGATGGCAATACGGCTTTAACCTTTAAACGGATAAAGTCACCTGATCGCTTCACTGGCGGACGAGCGGTGTATTGGATGTGTGTAACTTTCACTGTCACATTGCTCGAAGATCATCTCTTCTTTCATAGATAGAGTGTCTTGATACGGAATTATCGTCGTATCTTTACAAATTGTGCAGATCCAATACATCAAACGCTTTAGCCTGAAGTGGTTTTCAGGGTGCGACTAATCTGATGTGTATCAGTTTACGTTTAAAAACCAACTAGAGTTGGCGACATATTTTTTCAGGCAAACTGATTTATGTACCTGAGGTACAATTAAACGCAACAGTTTGCTTTTTTGCCGATATAATAAGCCTTCGGCGTCGGCATAATTCTTTTGGGACCTGCTCGTATGTAGTGGGATGTTGGTTGATTGCTCTATTTCAGAAAAACCTGAAAAGATTCAACGTGAACCCACTGACGATGGTTTCCGTGCGCTGACTATATCAAACCTTGCATCATCTGCCTATGGGCTAAGCTTATGTTTCTTGTGTAAAGCATAGCCTAAATGATCAGTTTTTAATCAATTTTAGTATTTTATTAGGTCTCTTAACTGTATGAATTCTACCCAACAATGGCAAAGTGTCACTTGGTTTGAAGTGGATGAGCATCAAGCGGGTCAACGCATCGATAATTTTTTGTTTAGTCGTTTAAAAGGGGTGCCTAAAAGTCGCATCTATCGTTTGATTCGTGAAGGGCAGGTGCGGGTCAATAAAAAGCGCATTAAAGCAGAAACCAAACTGAATATTGGCGATCAAATTCGTGTGGCGCCGATTCGCTATGAACAAAAAGACGACAGTGCTGCTCCAATTTCAGACAAGGTGGCACAGGGTTTATTGAGCCGTGTGGTTTATGAAGATGAAGGCTTGATGGTGGTGAATAAACCTTCGGGCATTGCAGTCCATGGCGGCAGTGGCGTTGCCTACGGGTTGATTGAAGGCTTACGTGCTGCGACAGGTAAAAAATATTTGGAATTGATTCACCGTATTGACCGTGATACTTCAGGCTTGGTGATGATTTCCAAAAAACGCAGTACCTTAAAAACCCTGCAAGATTTATTGCGCGAACATAAAATCCAAAAAACTTATGCTGCGATTGTCAAAGGGCAGGTGAGTTTGGATCAACAATTGATTGATGCGCCGTTGCATCGTTATGAATTGGCGAATGGCGAACGTCGTGTACGTGTATCTAAAGAAGGTAAAGAGTCTAAAACCCAGTGGAATGTGGCTGAGCGTTTTATGCATGCAAGCTTGGTATATGCTTCGCCGTTGTCAGGACGTACCCATCAAATTCGTGTGCATGGTTTAAGCATTGGGCATCCGTTGGTGGGTGATGATAAATATGGTCATCAAACTGAATATCGGGGTCCTGCGCCACGTCGTTTGTGCTTACATGCCATGCGTTTGGAAATTCCAGGCTATCCTGTGATTGAAGCGCCTTTACCTGAAGATATGCAGAGTTTGGTGGCGCAGTTGAGAGCGCAAAAGGCGGATAAGCCGACGGCGCCACCTGAGTTTTAATTTTTGTAACTCTCTGTTGTGCGATAGCAGCTTGCTTCTTTTTAAAGATGAGGAACATTGTTTCGCAAAAAGGAGATGAGGTTTTCAGGGGTAATTCACTGCCACATTTTAAAGTTTTTAATTTAAATTTTTGGTGTATAGGCTATGCCTTACTTTTCAAAGATGAAAAGTAACAAAAAACTTTTGTTTCGCTGATGGAACATCTCTGTGCCACAGCGAAACGGCGACATCCATGTCGCCCTTCGCGTATCGAATATTTGTTGTGATATATGTGCTGATTCTTGGTCGTTTATCCTTTTGAGTTAAGGTAAAGCGAGGGAATTTAAAAGCCGAATCAAATCTAGGAATCTAATATGAACAAACCTGTAGAACTCATCATTTTTGATTGGGATGGCACCTTATTTAATTCCGTCGGTCAAATTGTGGCGAGTTTGCAGTTCGCAGCACAACAATTTCAGCAACCCCTGACCGATGCTGCGGCTAAAAGTATTATTGGTTTGGGTTTGCCTGAAGTGGCACAGCGTTTATTTCCTGAAGTGCCAGAGCTGCATCAAGCGATTTTGCAGTGCTATTCAGAACACTATGTCGAACACTCAAAAACCGATGCTTGGTTTGAGGGTGTGGCAGATATGCTCGATGAGTTGTCAGGTTTGGGACTGAAATTGGCAGTGGCAACAGGCAAAAGCCGTAAAGGTTTAGACCGAGTGTTGGCGCAAACCCAAAGCCAGGATTTGTTTGTGGCGACACGTGCTGCAAGTGAAACCAAATCTAAACCTGATCCTTTAATGCTGCAGGAAATTTTGAGCAGTACCGATGTGCAGGTCGGGCAAGCGATTATGGTGGGTGACACTTCTTACGATTTAGAAATGGCACAAAATATTGCTATGCCGCGTGTAGGCGTGAGTTATGGCGTGCATAGTGTAGAGGTGTTGCAGCGTTATCAGCCTTTAACCATTGCAGATGATGTGCCGAGTTTGCATGATTTTTTAGTGCAGCAATATCGTTTACGTCAGGCGAGTTAAACCCAGTAAAACAATTTAGATGAATTTGAAATTAGAGTAACTTGAAAAATTTCAGGTTGCTCTTTTTTTATGTACTTTTGGGAGCGTCATAAAAAGGCTTAGCTTTTAGTCTAAAGTTAGGATTAAGACATTTTAAGATTGCTGCGAATTGCCGAGTCAATGACTCGGAAAATAATGTCATAGCCTACAGACAACTGTTTTGCTTGCTTTTTATAAAAATAGATTAATAGCTAATAGCTATTGAAAAAAAGAAAATAAGTATTGGCATAAACCCGCCATTTTTCCGATTCTTAATCAGTTTACATACCTCTGAGCTGGATAGCTTGTCCTGAGAATGGACAAGATCGGGGTCATCATCCCTATTTTCTATTATTACCTTTCCAACATCTCGGGGTATATGCCCAATTTTTGCAGTTTAAGGAAACATTGATGTCGAATTCTGCTGTTGTTGAATCAGTTGCGCAAGCATTACGTACTGCCGAACTCTCTCAAACTGCGATTGCGCCAATCCGCCCAGAACTTGGTGGTGAAAGTGCTGACGTAGATATTGCCTATGCCGTTCAAGAAGTGAATACCGAACGTGCCTTAAAAGAAGGTCGTCGTTTGGTGGGGCGTAAAATTGGTTTGACCTCTAAAGTGGTTCAAGCACAACTGGGTGTAGATCAGCCTGACTTTGGCATGTTGTTTGCCGATATGGCTTATGGTGATGGTGAAGCGATTCCTGCAGGTTTGCTGATTCAGCCAAAAGTAGAAGCAGAAATTGCATTGGTGATTAACCAAGATCTAACCAAAGAAAAACACACGTATGCGGATATTATCAGCGCGACTGAATATGCCTTGCCTGCCATTGAAGTGGTCGATAGCCGTATTGAAAACTGGAAAATTAGTTTGATTGATACCGTGGCCGATAACGCATCTTCTGCTGCATTCGTTCTAGGTTCAAAACCAGTCAAGCTAGAAAATCTGGATTTGGTGAACTGCAAAATGGTGATGACCCGTGGTGAAGAAGTAGTTTCTCAAGGCGTGGGTAAAGCTTGTTTAGCAAATCCATTAAACGCTGCCGTGTGGTTAGCCGATGAAATGGTGCGCCGTGGTCGTCCATTGTTAAAAGGCGACATCATCTTAACTGGTGCTTTAGGTCCTATGGTTGTTGCACAGCCAGGTGAAGAATTTAAAGTCGAAATTGAAGGCTTTGGTTCAGTGACAGCTGCGTTTGCTGCGGAATAAATCGAGATTCTAAGAGAGTACATGCATGAAAAAGATTAAATGTGCAATGATCGGTCCAGGTAATATTGGTACAGATTTGCTTTATAAATTACAACGCAGTGAATGGTTAGAGCCTGTGTGGATGGTGGGAATTGACCCAACCTCTGAAGGTCTAGCTCGTGCGGCAAAAATGGGTTTAAAAACCACAAGTGACGGTGTAGATGGTCTTCTTCCTCACGTACTTGAAGATGACATTAAAATTGCTTTTGATGCAACTTCTGCTTATGTGCATGCAGAAAATAGCCGCAAACTGAATGAGCTTGGCGTGTTGATGATTGACTTAACGCCTGCGGCAATTGGCCCATTCTGCGTACCGCCAGTGAACCTTGAAGCATTGCTTGAAGCGGGCGAAGTGCCAAACGTCAACATGGTGACTTGTGGTGGTCAGGCAACAATTCCTATGGTGGCTGCAGTTTCTCGCGTTCAACCTGTGGAATACGGTGAAATTATTGCAACGGTATCAACTAAATCTGTGGGGCCGGGTACACGTAAAAACATTGATGAATTTACCCGTACCACTGCAGGCGCGATTGAAGAAGTTGGCGGTGCAAAACAAGGTAAAGCCATCATCATCATTAACCCAGCTGAGCCACCTTTAATGATGCGTGATACCGTTCACTGCTTAGTGGAAGGTGAGCCAGATCAGGCAGCGATTACAGCATCTGTGCATGCCATGATCAAAGAAGTGCAAAAATATGTACCGGGTTACAAACTTGTAAACGGCCCTGTTTTTGATGGCAACCGTGTTTCAATTTTCTTGGAAGTTGAAGGTTTGGGTGATTACTTGCCTAAATATGCAGGTAACCTAGACATTATGACTGCAGCGGCTGCACGTACTGCAGAAATGTTTGCAGAACACGTTTTCAAAACTGCTGAAGCTTAAGGAATACCAAAATGTCTAAGATTATTATTAATGATATGACTTTACGTGATGGTATGCACCCAATGCGCCATCAAACCACGCCAGAGCAAATGGTTGCGATTGCCACTGCTTTGGATGATGCAGGTGTGCCTTTAATTGAAGTCACACACGGTGATGGCTTAGGTGGTAACTCTGTGAACTATGGTTTTGCAGCCGCTACTGATGAAGAATATCTGAAAGCAGTGATTCCAAACCTGAAACAGGCAAAAGTTTCTGCACTATTACTGCCAGGTATTGGAACAGTTGATCATTTGAGAATGGCGCATGATGTAGGCGTGGCAACCATTCGTGTGGCGACACATTCGACTGAAGCAGACGTTTCTGAACAGCACATTACTGCAGCACGTAAACTGGGTATGGACACTGTGGGCTTCTTGATGATGGCGCACATGGCTTCTCCAGAAAAATTGCTCGAAGAAGCACAAAAAATGGTGTCTTACGGTGCAAACTGTATCTATGTAACAGATTCTGCAGGCTATATGTTGCCTCAAGATGTGACTGATCGCGTAGGTATTTTACGTGCCAACCTCGCCTCAGACATCGAAATTGGTTTCCATGGTCACCATAACTTGGGCATGGGCGTTGCGAACTCTGTATCGGCTGTGACCGCAGGTGCAACCCGTGTTGACTTGGCTTCGGCTGGTTTAGGTGCAGGCGCAGGTAATACACCACTTGAATTGTTTGTAGCGGTCGCAAACCGTATGCAAATGGAAACAGGTGTGGACTTGTTTAAAGTGCAGGATATTGCTGAAGACTTGATCATTCCAATGATGACGCATCAAATTCGTGCAGACCGTGATGCAGCAACTTTAGGTTATGCAGGTGTTTACTCATCGTTCCTATTGTTCGCAAAACGTGCCGAAGCAAAATATGGAGTATCTGCGCGTGAAATTCTACTTGAGCTTGGTCGTCGCGGTACGGTGGGCGGTCAGGAAGATATGATTGAAGACTTGGCATTGACTATGTCTAAAGCACGTGAAATGCAAGCCTAAGTTTTTAATATAAAGCAGACTTGAATTAAGCACTCCAAATGCGTTTGGGGTGCTTTTTTATGCTGTGAAAGATGTAAAATGTGCTGAATTTTGTGCTGATTAAAATGTTTTTCTTATAAGTTGGGTTTATAGAAAATAACGCTAACACATGGGTTTAAAGTTAAAAAAGATTAATCCTTCACATGATGCAAAAAATAACAGCGTTTTTCACCTAAATTAAGCAGTGAATTCAAATAAAAATTCATTTAGTGAGGATTTTGAGCTTAATTTTTTATCGTTAAAAAGAATTAAAAAACTTGGAAAAAAGCTGCTCGATACAGAAAGTGCTGAATTTGTAGAAAAGCTTAATACTGTGGTCGGATTTTTTTCATGACAAGAGTTTTGCATGATGCCCAGATTCGCTTATTGGATGAATAGGAAAAACGCATGCATCGTCACAATTTATGGATAGCACTTTTTGCTGCGACAGCAACTTTAGGGACAACTGCAACTCAGGCAGATTTTATTGACGACAGCAATGTTCAACTTAAATTTAAGAATTTTTATTTAGATCGTCAAATTAAAGACAACCCTGCGGGGAACTTTGGTTCATGGTCACAAGCAGTCACCTTGGATGCTAAATCGGGTTATCACGATTTAGGCGTAATTCAGGTGGGTGCTGATCTTCTGGTTCAACACGCAGTAAAACTCAATGGTCGTGATAAAAATGCAGACTGGGTTTTGCCGCATGATGGTAAAGAGTCAAAAGATCATTTTGGTAAGGTCGGTGCAACTCTAAAAGTTAAATTTTCTGAAACTGAATTAAAAGTAGGTGACTTATTACCAATGTCACCTGTGGTGTTTTTTGACCCATCGCGTCAATTGTTAACGACTTATAGCGGTGCATGGTTAGAATCAAAGGATTTAAAAGATACTAAATTAACTTTGGCTTATTTAGACGGTATTAATGCACGTTATGATAACCAATACCAAGATTTTACGTTGTTCCCTCAAAATAATTTTTCTGCTGCTGAAGCGAATAAATTAAGCACAGACGATGGCATGTATCTTGTGGGAGTAGATCATCAATTTACCCCTAAAGTAGGTGGAAGTTATTGGTATGCGGATGTAACCAACATCTATCAACAACATTATGTCGCTGCAAACTATAAAACGACTTTGGCTGAAAAAACTAAGCTGGATACCCATGTACGCTATTTTGACAACAGCGAATCGGGTGACAAGCTGTATGGCAATATTGACAGCCAGGCCGTGTCTGCGGGTGCAAAAATCAACAATGGGATGCACACTGTACAGTTAGGTTATCAACAAATGTTTGGTGAGCACGGTACAAAAGCCCCAATGTTCCCGACCTTGGGCGGGTGGGTGCCGCAGCCTTACTTAGACAACTGGTCTGTGGCGAGCTTCATTCGTAAAGATGAGCGTTCTTGGAGTTTGGGTTATACCTATAATTTTGCTGATGTGGGTGTTCCTGGTTTAACAGCGACAGTACGTCATTTCCGCGGTGACAATATCGATCTGGGCGCAGGCAAGCCAGAAGGTAAAGAAAACGAAAATAACGTCATTGTGAACTATGTTGTGCCAGAAGGTAAGCTTAAAGGTTTAGGCTTTAATTATATGTTCATCGATACCAATTTTAACTTTGCGAATGACTTAGAAGAACACCGTATCGCCACGACTTACACTTATAAATTCTAAAGCTAGATAAAAATTAGAGCGGCTTTTTATAGTCGCTCTTTTTTTAATATTTACTGAATAAATACCTTATATAAATTAAGACTTTTATTTTATTAAATTTATAAAATTCAAAGAGTTGTTTAATCGTTTTTTTGTAGGTTGTGATCGTAAATTTGTATCAGTTGATGCCGTGTGAACAGGTAATATAAGCCTGTAAAAGTAATGTTGAATGAGTCCACTTGACGTCAAATTCTATACCTAGAGCCAAACGCAAGCTAAAGACTGTACGAGGAGTATATATGAGCACTGTTCAAATCCCTGACTATACAACAGATCCATTCTTTGGCTTAGAAGATAAATGGATTGAAACAGCAGAAGGCGAATTAACGCATTATCATGAAGTGGGTGAAGGTACACCTATTCTATTTTTACACGGTTCAGGTACAGGCGTATCGGCTGCTGCAAACTGGTGGTTAAACTTGCCACAAATTGGTGAGCAAGCACGTTGTATCGCCATTGATACCATCGGCTATGGTCAAACTGTGGTTGCACCGGGCACACAATATGGCATCCGTGCATGGGTAGATCATGCTGTACGTACTTTAGATGCATTGGGCATTGAAAAAACTTGGTTGGTGGGTAACTCGTTGGGTGGCTGGTTGGCATTCCAGTTGGCATTGGATTACCCAGAGCGTGTTCTTGGTATTATCTCAATGGGTACAGGCGGTGCAAAACAGACTGCAGCCCTCAAAGCGCATGCAAATCCTGTATTGACTGAAGAAGGCATTAAAAAGACGCTTTCAATGTTCGTGGTAAATAAAGACTTGATTACAGATGAGTTGGTCAAAGTCCGTTTTGCTTCTGCAAAAAATGACTATGCTTCAGACCGTTTAATGGATGTTGTGGGCGCGCGTGACCGTGACCGTTTCGAGTTCCCACTCGACTTTGACAAAATGAAAGACATCACTGTGCCTGTATTGCTGATTCACGGTACGCAAGATGTGGTGATTCCAGTATCGCGTACATGGGATATTTTAAATATTGTGCCACATGCCGATGCACACATTTTCAGCCAATGTGGTCACTGGTCACAGGTTGAAAAAGCGGAAGAATTTAACACTGTGATTAAAAACTACTTAACTGCACGTGGCGTAAATTAAGCGCAGTGAGGTAAAAAAGGATGGCAATTTGCCATCCTTTTTTATGGGTGTTTTATGTACCCAATTTAGTGCTGAATAAAGCTCGCGACCAAGTTAATGCAAATTGCCAAAATAGTGGTATTAAAGCTATAAGCCAAAATAATATGTAGCGTGTTCAGTACCCGCATGGGTTGTGAGCTAATCGAGACATCGGCGGTTTGTGCAGATGTACCAATCACATAGCTGAAATATAAAAAGTCAGGATAGGTTGGATGCGACGTCTTGGGAAAATCCAAACCACCTTCTTGCTGCTGTTGCAGTGCCAAATAATAGTCATGCGCATAGTGAATCGCAAAAATGGTGTGCATAAAAAACCAAGCACATAAAATAGTGGTAATGGATAAAATAAAATGTCCCATGCGCACAAACTCACTTTGTGCAAATAAATTCACCTCGACAATGATCGCAATAAAGCACATCACTAAGGTTAGAAATACCAAGAATAAAATCAGCCATTTGCTGGCATCTTGTTGTTGGGCACGTTGTAAAATATGTGCATGATCGCTGTGCCACAAACTGCGCATGGTTAAAACCAAATAGCAGGAAATCGCGATATTCCAGCTAATCAATAAACAGTTTGACCATGACCATGCAGTGAGGGTCTGAAAAATAGCATACAGCACAATGGTAATCACAAAACTGATAAAAAAATAAGGACGATATTGAATCCCTGTTTTCATTCTGCTGAAGGGTGTTTTTATCATTCTTGATCCTTTCTGGATGTGCAATCTAAAGGTGTTACTGCCTGTTATCATCGGCTTAATTTTAGAAAATAGCGATGGGGTGCCTATTTTAACTTATTAGACTTAAGTTGTAATTTGCAGGAAATGTGGTAGCGAAGCGAGGAAAAAGCAGACTGCAAAAATGCGAATGTTTGAGTGTAAGAATGAGCAGTAGTTCAGAAAAAGATTAAAAAAATAAGTTTAGACTTAAGTCTAAAGCTTTGTTTTAGCATTTAGGATGCACAAAAAAAGTGCTTACTACATCAAGCAGCAAGCACTTTTGAAAGGTTGAAAAACGCGAGTGGTTTTAGAATTATTGTTCGCGGTTGATGTCCAAATAGAACACACGTGTGAGCAGTTCCATAAATTTCTGTACCGCAGCGGAATGGCTGTTTTTGCCGTAGCTGACGTACAAATCTAAATGCGGAAGTTCTACATCAAGTGGGCGGATGACGGTATTTTCCATGGTGAGGGGGGCAACATAGCCCGGTAAAATGGTGCAGCCCAAGCCCATACCAATCGAGTTGATATTAAATAAAATGTTGTCAGCTTTTTGCACAATGTTTAGTTCAATGTTGTGCTGTTTGGCAAAATCGACAATCAGGTGATGCAGATTATACGAAGCTTCTGCCGAAGGAATAATAAAATCAATACCATTCAATGCTTTGACAGGAATGCGTTCGTATTTTGCTAACGGATGATCTTTGGGCAAAATAAAAATTAACGGTTCACGCAGTACAAACTGGCTCTCAATTTCATCACTGTTGATATTGTGGCGGGTAAAGGTGATATCGAGTTCACCTTTTTTAATCATTTTCATTTGCTCAGTGTTGTTCAAACTTAGCAATTCAATTTTTAATTCTGGGTTTTGTACTCGTAAATTAGGCAGTACAAAAGGGAAAATTTTCATTTCTGCCACAGGAACAAAGCCAATACGCAGCATTTTCTGTTTGGCTTGTGACACCTGACGTGCCATGGCAACCGCTTTGTCGGCTTGCGCCAAAGTCAGACGCGCCTGTTCTAAAAATACAGCACCTTCTTCGGTTAGCTCGACTTTACGTTTGGTACGGTTGAGTAGCTTAACGCCGACATCTTCTTCTAAATCTTTAATTTGCTGACTCAACGAAGGTTGAGCCGTATAAAGTTTAAGTGCGGCTTTACTGAAGTTGAGTTCTTCAGCAACGGTAATGAAGTAGCGAAGGTGACGTAATTCCATACAACCATTCCAAAGATTAATTCAAAATATGTCTAATTATAGATTAATAAAAGAATGATCTATAAACAACTATTCGGTGAGAATTATTGTGTCATTCACGAAGTAAATAGGGTTTCATCATTATGCAACGATTTAAATGCAAAATATAATGTTGGATTAATCTATAAAAACTATTAATTGAAACAAAAAAAATATTTCACTAAACGTCCCTAAAAAACCATTATCCATCAGAAGTTGAGTCTATTTACTTTGTGCCGTTGTTGGTCACAGGAGAGCTTTTCATGAGTGGAAAAATTGATGTGCGCGAAATCGACGTTTTAGTCGATGCACAAAATGGACGTATCACTCCATCTATTTATACAGATCCAGATATCTACGAATTAGAACTTGAACGTGTGTTCGGCCGTACGTGGTTGTTCCTGTGTCATGAAAGCCAAATTCCTAAAGCTGGCGACTTCTTCAACACCTACATGGGTGAAGATCCAATTATTGTGGCACGTCAAAAAGACGGTTCAATCAAAGCATTTTTAAACCAGTGCCGTCACCGTTCTATGCGTGTGAGCTTTGCAGACTGTGGTAATACCCGTGCATTTACTTGCCCATATCATGGTTGGTCTTACGGTATTGATGGTTCACTCAAAGATATTCCTTTAGAAGAACGTGCGTATCCACAAGGTGCTTGTAAAGAGCAATGGGGCTTGGTGGAAGTCAACCGCGTGAAGTCTTACAAAGGCTTGATCTTTGGTTGCTGGGATGAAACCACTCCAGACCTAGAAGAATACATGGGCGACATCGCTTGGTACTTAGATGGCGTGATTGACCGTCGTCCGGGTGGTACTGAAATTATTGGTGGCGTACACAAGTGGGAAATTGACTGTAACTGGAAATTTGCTGCAGAACAGTTTGCTTCTGACCAATATCACGCTTTGTTCTCACACGCCTCTGCCATTCAGGTACTTGGTGCAAAACCAGATGATGACAGCACCAAACAATTAGGTGCAGCGCAAACAGCTCGTCCTGTTTGGGAAACTGCCAAAGATGCAATTCAGTATGGTTCACGTGGTCACGGTTCAGGTTTCTTCTTTACAGAAAAACCAGATGCAAACGTATGGGTTGATGGTGAAGTTGCCAATTACTTCCGCGAAACTTACGAAGAAGTGAAAGAGCGTTTAGGCGAAGTACGTGCTTTACGTCTTGCAGGTCACAACACCATGTTCCCAACACTGTCTTGGTTGAACGGTACTGCAACACTGCGCGTATGGCATCCACGTGGTCCAAACAAAACTGAAGTATGGGCATTCTGTATTGCCGATGCTGAAGCACCTCAAGACGTGAAAGAAGCATTTGAGCGTTCTGCGACACGTGCCTTCGGTCCTGCAGGTTTCTTAGAGCAAGATGACTCTGAAAACTGGATTGAAATTCAAAAAGTATTGCGCGGCTATAAAGCACGTCAAAACAAGCTCATTGTCGAAATGGGTAAAGGCAACGAAAAAGTACGTGAAGATGGTATTCCAGGAATCACCAACTACATTTTCTCTGAAACTGCAGCACGTGGTATGTACCGCCGTTGGGCAGACTTGCTGATCCATGAAAAATGGGAAGACGTTGAAAAAGCAGCTGACGAATACGAGAAGGAGCTAATGAAATGAGTCAAATCAGTTTAGAACTTCAACATGAAGTGAGCCAATTCTTGTATCGCGAAGCAAAATTGCTGGACGACTGGAAATTCCGTGAGTGGTTAGACCTCATGGCAGAAGACATTTCTTATACCTTGCGTACCACACCAAATGCGCAAACCCGTGACCGTCGTCGTTCGGTTGAACCACCTACAACTTGGGTGTTCAACGACAACAAACACTTGCTTGAGCGCCGTGTTGCACGTCTGGAAACAGGTATGGCATGGGCTGAAGAACCTCCGTCACGTACCACGCATATGGTCAGCAACGTGATTGTTGAAGCGACAGAGGTCGAAGGTGAATACGACGTACACGTAACTTACTTGTTGTACCGTACTCAAAAAGAGAAAGACGTGACTATTTACTGTGGTAAGCGCCATGACAAAATCCGTCGTGTTGAAGGTGGCTTAGGCTTCCAGATCTTCAACCGTAAGATTGTACTTGACCAAGTAACCTATAACTCACACAACCTGAGTGTATTCTTCTAATGAATAAAATCTTTGTTTGCCAAGTTGACGAATTAGACGAAGGCGAAGCGTTAAAAGTGGATTGCGGTGTGAACGGTATTGAAGCACTGGCAGTATTCAACAACGGTGGTGAGTTCTTTGCCATGAATGACCGTTGTTCACACGGCAATGCCTCAATGTCTGAAGGTTATCTTGAAGATGATGGCACAGTTGAATGCCCACTGCATTCTGCACGTTTCTGTTTAAAGACTGGTCAAGCATTATGCTTGCCAGCCACCGACCCGATTCAAACTTTCCCTGTGGTGGTTGAAGACGGCGCGTTATATGTAGAAATGGCAGGAGAGTAAGCATGGGTTGGCTAAAAGGCGAAGTGGCACTGATTACAGGTGGCGGTTCTGGTTTAGGTTGGGCTTTGGTCGAGCGCTTTCTTGAAGAAGGTGCGCATGTGGGCGTGTTACAGCGTTCACAATCTAAAGTCGATGCCTTAAAAGAGCGTTTTGGTGATCAAATTGTGGCAGTCGCTGGTGATGTTGCCAACTATGCAGACAATGTCCGTGCTGTGCAGGCCACTGTGGAGCGTTTTGGAAAGCTAGATTGCTTTATTGGCAATGCAGGGATTTGGGATCACTACGCAGATATCGTCAATACGTCTGGTGAGCAGCTTGAAAAAGCCTTTGATGAAATCATGGGCATTAATTCCAAGGCGTTAATCTTGGGGGCAAAAGCAGCGCTGGATGAATTGGTGAAATCTGAAGGTTCTATCATCTTAACCTTATCTAATTCTGCGCTGTATTCTTCAGGCGGTGGTCCTGTTTACACTGCATCTAAACATGCAGGTGTTGGCATCATGAAAGAGTTGGCTTATGAATTGGCACCTAAAGTACGTGTCAATGCTGTTGCGCCTTCAGCGATGAATGTCAATATTAAGGGCGCAGCATCTTTAGGTCAGGAAAACCTAGGCTTACTCGATGCACGTGATCCTGAAAAAATTGCACGCGGTATGCCGCTGAATTTCTTGCCTGAGCCAGAAGACATGACCGGTTCTTATGTGCTCTTGGCATCGCGTCAAAATAACCGTGCGCTGACTGGCGTTCTGATCAATGCAGAATGTGGTTTGGGTATTCGTGGTTTGCGTCAACCACGTGCAGGTTTTTTTGACGAATAAAATTGAGTCTAAATTCAATAGACGAATCGGCAGCCTTTCTCTGGGCTGCCTTCCTTATTTAGGAGTCTTTCATGGCCGTTAAACTCATTTGTGCATCGCACAGTCCTTTAATGGAATTTGCAACGCCGCAAGATCAATCTAAAGAACAAAAAGTTCGTGCTGCCTTTGAGCAACTTTCTGCCGAAGTCAAAGCTTACGATCCAACCCTGATCATTACCTTTGGTCCAGACCATTTCAACGGTTTCTTTTACGATTTGATGCCAAGTTTCTGTGTCGGTATTCGTGCTACGGCTGCGGGTGACTGGGACTACGGCAAAGACAACAACCGTATTGATGTGCCTGAAGACAAAGCCTTGGCAATGGTGCGCCGTGTGTTGGATGAAGGTGTAGATGTTGCATATTCGTATCGTATGCAGGCCGACCATGGGGTGACTCAGCCATTACACTTTTTGTGTGAGGGGCAGCTAGATCGTTATCCAACCATTCCCGTGTTTATTAATGGCGCTGCAGCGCCGATGCCAACCACCAAGCGTACTATTGCTTTAGGTCGTGCTGTGGGTCAATTCATCAAGTCGTTGAATCTTGAAAATGAGCGCGTTTTGGTCTTGGGTACAGGTGGTCTTTCACACGATCCACCAACACCACAAATGGGTTCAGTACCGCCAGAAGTTGAAGAATTTTTAATTGCAGGTCGTAATCCGAGCCCTGAAGCACGTCATGCACGTCAGGCTAAAGTGATTGCAGTCGGTCAAAAACTTGCAGCAGGTGATACCTCTGTGGCTGTGCCACTCAGCCCTGAGTGGGATATTGCCTTGCTTGAAAAATTCAAACAGGCAGACTTTGTGGCTATGGAAGCCATGACCGAAGCTGAAATTCGTCGCGATGGTGGTCGTGGTGGTCAGGAAGTCCGTTCGTGGATGGCTGCTTTTGCTGCGTTAGATGAACTGGGTGCGTATGAAATGACCACGCATTGCTATGAAGATATTAGTGAGTGGATTGCGGGCTTTGGCATCGTATCTGCCGAGTTAAAAGGTTAAGCCCATGAGTGTAGAAACAATTGTGATTGTGGGTGCAGGTCAGGCAGGGGCGAGCGCCATTCTTGAGCTGCGCGGCAATCAATATGCAGGCAATATCATCTTAATTGGTGATGAAACACATTTGCCTTATGAGCGTCCACCGCTGTCTAAAGACGTGATTTTGCGTCCTGAAGAAACCAAAATCGAGATTCTGTCGGAAGAAAAACTGGCAGAACTAGGTGTGACCACAATTCGTGGCAATGGCGTGAGTAAAATCAATGCCGAAGCGCATACGGTTGAATTGCAAAATGGTGAGGTCATTGCCTACGACAAGTTGCTTCTTGCAACGGGTGGTGCTGCACGTCGTTTGCCAAATTTTGATGCGCTGGGTAAACACGTTTACACGCTGCGTAATCTTGAAGACTCGCAAGCCTTAGTACCTGTATTGCAAGCGGGTCGTCGCATCATCTTAATTGGTGGTGGTGTGATTGGTTTAGAGTTGGCATCTTCAGCACGCTTTAAAGACTGTCAGGTAACTGTCATTGAAATGGGACCAATGGTGATGGGACGTTCATCACCACTCATCTTGAGTGAGTTTTTACTGCAACAGCAGTTATTGGCAGGAGTTGATGTACGTCTGTCTACGCAAATTGCAGACTGCAAGCTAGATGGTGAAGAAATTGTCGTGACCTTAGAAGGTGGCGAAGAACTACGTGCCGATGCGGTGATTTACGGTATTGGCATTATTCCAAACGCACAATTGGCAGTTGAAGCAGGTTTAGATGCAGACTTTGCGGTGCATGTGAATGAAAACTGTCAAACTTCAAACCCAGATATTTATGCCGCGGGTGATGTCGCATCACAACTGCGTGAATGTGGCAACCATCGTCGTGTAGAAACTTGGGAAAACGCTAACCTGCAAGCAGGTATCTTCGCGCGTCATGTGATGGGCGTTGAACATCCTGTAGCCAATCCCGCTTGGTTCTGGACTGATCAACTCGACATTAACTACCAATTTGTAGGAGATATGTCAGCAGCAGAATGGCATGTGCGTGGTGAGATGGATGCTTCCAAACGCAGTGAGTCTTCATTCGTATTGTTTGGTGTGACCGATGGCGTGATTGTCGGCGGAATTACCGTCAACTCAGCCAAAGATATGCGTCACTTGAAAAAGCTGATTGCTAAACAAGCTGCTTTTGAAGCAGACAAATATTTAGATGTGAGCCAAGACCTTCGCAAATTGGTGAAGTAAGCTTGAACTGATGAAAAACAGACCTGAGGCAACTTGGGTCTGTTTTTTATCTGCCGAAGAAAAGTGTCCATTTTATGTTGAGCAAGCGATGAATACGAATACATCTCCTGTTGTGGTAACCGCCAGTATTTATGCCTTATTGGTATTAATCTGGGCGACCACGCCATTGGCGATTGTCTGGAGTGTGCAGGAAATTCATCCAATGTGGGTTTTGATTATCCGCTACATTGGGGCTTCCGTGATTGCGCTATGCTTGCTCAAACTGATGCGCGATCCACTGCCTTTTGATCACACCTCAGTGAAAAGCTATTTGGCGGGTAGTCTGAATTTAATTGGTGCACAGCTATTTATTTACTTGGCTGCCAATTATTTAACTTCAGGCTTAATGGCGCTGATTTTTGGCTTTTCTCCTTTAATCGCAGGCTTGATTGGTCATGTGATTTTACGCACGCAAAAATTGATTGCCTTACAGTGGACAGGGATGGCAATTGCGATTGCAGGACTCAGCTTTGTCTTTGCAGACTCTGCCGACAGCAAAGTGAATCCATGGGGCGTGGTGTTGATGTTTATCAGTATGCTGTCCTATATCAGCTCAATTTTTTGGGTCAAACAAATCAATGCTCCTTTAAAGCCGATGTCACAAGCCACAGGTTCTTTATTGGTATCATCGGCAGGGTCATTGTTATTAATTCCCTTTATTTGGTCGCATTTCCCGACTCAAATGCCAAGCAGCCAAGCCATGATTGGTTTTGTATTTACCATGATCATGTCGTCTATTGTCGCCATGCTGTGTTATTTCTGGCTGATTCGTCGTTTAAATGCCTCAACCGTATCTTTAAGTAATGTGATGACTCCCATCATCGCGTTAATTTTAGGTGCGACCTTAAATAATGAACACATCAGCATGAATGCGTTTATTGGCATTGCCGTGGTGATGTTCGGGATTGTGATGTATTTCTGGAAAGAATGGCGCGAACAATATTTTGCTAAACGCTAAGCCCGCATTGCTATACCCGTGTTTAGGTTTTTCTAAAGCCTCGTTTATCTGAGGTGTAAATTTCCGATCATTAACCCGCTGTCGATACGACTTTTTTCTCAAAACAACAAAAACATAAAGGAAATTGCCTGCTTGATTTCGCTACTATGCGTGATAGAGTCAACACATGAACCAAAGCTGTGTTTTTTTCTGAACAGATCAGGATAAAAAGCATCATGGTAGATGCGCTATATATTATTGGGCTTACATGAACAACGTGGAACAAAAGCATTTTCAACTGCCAACGGAAGCCTGTTGGTCGCATACTTGGCGTAAACCCAAGCTACAGTTTTTGCCTTCAAATCATTATGATGGAGCGCAGTTTTTTAATCCGATTGCGTGTCCTGAGGGGCGCAGCCAAACTGATTTATTGAAATGGTTGCTAAAACGCAAATCGAACAGTTGGAATGTCAATCCGCAACAAGAAGCACAGCAATTTTTTACAGCGCCAAGTGCTTTGCCACAATTACGTCCACACGCCAGTTTGGATGATTGGCAAGTTTGGTTTGTGGGGCATGCAACGGTGCTGATTCAAATTGGACCGTATAACTTTTTAACCGATCCAGTCTGGGCAGAGCATGCCAGTCCGAAACAGGGGCGAGGGCCTAAACGTGCCTGTCCTGCAGGGATTGCACTGGAAGATTTACCGACCATTCATGCCGTCTTCTTGAGCCATAACCATTATGACCACATGGATTTAGCCACCTTAAAATGGCTGAATCATCAATTTGCCATGCCTATTTATACAGGTTTGGGCAATGCTTGGTATTTACCACCAGACTTGCATGTGATTGAAATGGATTGGTGGCAGTCGGCTTTGTTTAAAGAGTTGAAAATTGTGTACACTCCTGCACAACATGGTTCTGGACGTGGCGCACGCGATCAGAACATGGCGTTATGGGGTGGTTTTTCTATTTTACATGGGCAAGATCATTGCTTCTTTGCGGGCGATACAGGTTACTCGCCACACTTTAAAGAAATCCAAACCCGCATTGGCGCACCGCGCGTGGCACTTTTGCCGATTGGTGCTTATGAACCCCGCAATTTAATGCGTTATATGCATATGAACCCTGAAGATGCCTTTCAGGCACATAAAGACTTACATTCCAAATGTTCATTGGCAATTCACTATCGAACCTTTGAATTGACTGATGAAGGACGTGATCAGCCTGAGGCAGATTTGCATCAAGCCATGAAGCGTTCTTCTAAACTGATGAATCCGTTTTATTGTATTCGTGAGAGTAAGAAATTAATTGTTTAATCTTTTAAAAACTTGACCTTAAATAAAAGTGACACGCTACTTTTCACGCTACTGAAAAGTGGCAATGATAGATATAGAACACAAAGCCCCTATCGAAATAGGGGCTTTGTTTTGGTGTTTAAAGTCTTGCTGTTTAGACTGACTTGATCTTTAACTACAAAGATTACAGTACGCCAGGCTGACCAAGTGCAGGGTCACTGGCACGTGCTGCTTGCGCATCGGCAACGGTCATGCCTAAAGCTGCTGCAACGCCTTCGCCATAAGCAGGGTCACATGCATAACAGTTACGAATATGACGATACTTAATAAAGTCTAAAGCATCACCCATCGCACGTGCCGTGTTATCAAACAGTGCTTGTTTTTGCTCAGGGTTCATTAAATTGAACAAGGCACGCGGCTGGCTAAAATAGTTGCTATCATCTTCACGATAATCCCAGAAATCTGCATCGCCACGAATTTTTAGCGGTGGTTCGCGGTATTGTGGTTGCTCTTGCCATTGATGGAAGCTGTTTGGCTCATAGTGTGGCAAGCTGCCATAGTTGCCATCCATACGACCCTGACCATCACGACGGTTTGAGTGCACAGGGCAGCGTGCAGCATTCACTGGAATTTGTGTATGGTTCACACCAACACGGTAACGTGCAGCATCGGCATAGTTGACCAAACGCGCTTGTAACATGCGATCTGGCGAGTAGCTAATTCCTGGTACAAGGTTGCTTGGTGCAAAGGCAGCCTGTTCAACATCTTGGAAGTAGTTTTCAGGGTTACGGTTCAGTTCAAATTCACCCACTTCAATCAGTGGATAATCACCTTTCGGCCAAACTTTGGTGAGGTCAAATGGGTGATAAGGGACTTTTTCTGCATCCAGTTCAGGCATGATTTGCACGAACAGCGTCCATTTCGGGAAATCACCGCGTTCAATGGCATTGTAAAGGTCAGTCTGGCTGCTTTCACGGTCACGACCAATCAATTCTGCTGCTTCTGCATCGGTCAGGTTTTGAATGCCTTGTTGAGTGCGGAAGTGGAATTTCACCCAGAAACGCTCATTATTGGCATTAATAAAACTATAGGTGTGGCTACCAAAACCATGCATGTGACGATAACCCACAGGAATACCACGATCCGACATCACAATGGTGACTTGGTGCAGTGCTTCTGGCAGCAAAGTCCAGAAATCCCAGTTATTGGTCGCATTACGCAGGTTGGTGCGTGGGTCACGCTTTACCGCTTTATTCAGGTCAGGGAATTGACGTGGGTCGCGGAAAAAGAACACTGGTGTGTTGTTACCGACTAAATCCCAGTTGCCTTCTTCAGTATAGAATTTTAAAGCAAAACCACGAATGTCACGTTCTGCATCGGCAGCGCCACGCTCACCTGCAACGGTAGAGAAACGAGCAAACATTTCAGTTTTTTTGCCAACTTCAGAGAAAATTTTGGCACGGGTATATTGGCTGATGTCGTGCGTGACCGTAAACGTACCAAACGCACCTGAACCTTTGGCATGCATACGACGCTCAGGAATTACTTCACGTACAAAGTTTGCCAACTTTTCATTGAGCCATAAATCTTGAGTAAGGAGTGGGCCACGTGCGCCCGCAGTCATACTATTTTGGTTATCTACAACAGGTGCGCCTGCATCGGTGGTTAAATGCGTTACAGGGCATTTTTTTATCTCTTGGCTCATCGTTGTTCTCCATTATTGTGATCATCATGTGGTGGGCTGTATTAGAAATTTAGCTTCTAAAACAAGCGGCCATGAACCGTTTTGTTTGTTTAAAAAATCAACTACAACACCACAATACCATGCAGATCGGGCTTTGTAGATGAAAGCTTTTCAAATCTCACCATTTTAATGTAAAACGATTTTTATAATTTTACAAATAGATAAATTTATTGTTTATGATTGGTGTATTCGATAGATCTTTGTAAACTAAATAATCAGTTTTGCTGCACTAAATGTCTGAAACTGCTGCTAAAAACGGTTGAATCGCCAATGAAATATCGGTGTGCAAGGCATCCCAATCTTGATAATGTGGATTGATTAATAAACTTTGCGAAATAAAACCATAACTGATGCGATGCAGATTCAAAGCAAGGCGCAGTTGTTGTTCGGCATTGTGTATGACAGGTGCGAAAATCTGTTGCCACATCTGTAGCATCATGCTGTAACTTTTTTGGTAAGTTTCAATGTGTGAAACTTGTCGTTCCAGTAAAAAAGTCTGTGCCCAAAGCCATTGTTGTGCCTGAATTTGCTGAAGCTGAAACTGAATGATTGTTGCGATATAGCGGTTTATTTCAACAACTGTGGATAACTCAAGTTGCTGTTGGGCATAACTTTTTAAGCGTTCTGCATGCTGTTTGACTTGCAGGTGAATCGTCAATGCCAGTAAATCTTCTTTCTTGGCAAAGTATTCATAAAAAGTGCCTAAACCGACACCTGCCAAATCGGTAATTTCGCGAATGGTAATTTCAGCTGCCGAGCGTTCATGCAAAAGCCGAACAAAACTTTCTTGTAAAGCCTCTTGAGTCAGTTTAGCCCTTGATTGGCGCGGCTTACGGCGCACTTGAACCTCAGAATTTTTCATAAATAAAGCCGAACACCTGAGCGCATATTTTTCTCTATACTGAATGCAATGATAGCACCGCGTTTATCTAGGAGTGACACAATGCAGACATGGATGACCCATCAAATTCAAAATCAGTTTGATGAATTACAAGACTATAACTTATTTGAAACCGATACGGTTTTACAAGAAATTTTAACCCGTTATGGCAGTCAAGATCAGACTCGACTGAGCGAATTGGGACATATTGCAGCATCGGCAGAATATTATCACTATGCCGATTTAGCCAATCGGCATACGCCTATTTTACATGCCTTCGATGCACGTGGACGCCGTAAAGATGTAGTGGAGTTTCATCCCGCATGGCATCACTGGATGGCGCTGAATCGCAAGTTTGACACGCATGCACATCCATTTAAACAACCGCAATCTACGGCAAAATGGGTCGATTGGGCCAGTCGCTTTTATTTGGCGGGACAGGTTGAGTGTGGCAATTTATGTCCAAATTCCATGACTTTAGGCAGTATTCCGCTCATTCAGCGTGAACCTGAATTATGGGCAAGCATGGGCGAAAAACTGTTATCGCATGAATATGACCCGCGTGATGTGCCGATTTCACAAAAGAAATCTATTTGGTTGGGCATGGGCATGACCGAAAAGCAGGGTGGTTCAGATGTACGTGCCAACCAAACGCTTGCCATTCCAGTCGCAGCAACAGGGCGTGGGCAAGCCTATTTGCTCACAGGTCATAAATGGTTTTTCTCTGCACCAATGTGTGATGCACATTTGGTGGTTGCCAATACCGAACAAGATGGTTTGGCTTGTTTCTTTGTACCGCGTTGGTTAGAAGATGGCAGAAAAAATAATATTCAGGTACAGCGTTTAAAAGACAAAGTGGGAAATCGGAGTAACTCCAGTTCTGAAGTCGAATTTCAGCAGGCGTGGGGCATCATGATTGGCGAAGCAGGGCGCGGTATTCCCACCATTATTGAAATGGCGAACTACACTCGTTTAACCTGTGCTGTGGGCAGTAGTGCCATGCTGCGTCAAGCCTTGGTGCAATGCCTTGCCTATACTCGACAACGTCAAGCATTTGGACAGACTTTGGCGAATCAGCCATTAATGCAGGCAGTCTTGGCAGATTTGGCTTTGGAAACTGAAGCTGCGGTACAGCTCAGTTTTCATTTGGCACATTGTTATGAAAGCGATGATGCTGTGTCTTTGGCATGGAAGCGTTTAATGACCCCTGCTGCAAAGTTCTGGATTTGCAAACGCGCGGTGGAACTTACAGGTGAGATGATGGAAGTTTTTGGTGGCAATGGTTATGTCGATAACAGCATCATGGCACGTATTTTCAAAGAAGCACCTGTAAATACCATTTGGGAAGGTTCAGGCAATGTCATGTGTCTGGATGTACTACGCGCTATGCAGCGAGAACCTGAGCTGATTCAGGTGTTATTGCAGGATTTTGCTCGCACTGCCGTTACTCATCCTATTTTGGGCAGTGAATTAGATGGTTTGCAGCAGTTATTGCAGACCACGAACAGCAACGATTTACAATTTATGGCACGTGCTTTGGTGAGCCGTTTGGTGATTTTGGCACAAGCGGTTTTGTTGTTGCGTTATGCGCCAAGTTTTGTGGCAGAAGGTTTTATTCAGTCGCGTTATAGTGCATTGCATGGGCAAGTGGTGGGTATGCTTAAACCTAAACAGGTCGATGTTGCATCCATCTTGCAGCGTGCATTTTCAGCATAGCATCCCTTGCTACTTGATTCTGCACAAAAAATTCACCCGCTTGGTAAAACCAAACGGGTGAATTGAACCGTATATTGCAGTCGAGTCGTGATCAATCACGCTCGCTTGTAGCAAAGCTGATTGCTTCAGCGAAACTTATTTCGCAGGCTCTTCAGCTTTTACACCTTTTTGATATAGAGTGTAGATGTAAATTGGAATATCCAAATCTTCTAAGTGTTTGTAGATGAGTGGACGTACATCTTCCCAATCTAAACCGCCTACACCTGTTGCAAGACGCGGTAACGCCAAGCTTTCAATTTTCTCTTCTTCAATCAACTGTTTTAAGTTTTTCAAAGTGCGGTTGACGTATTCTGTCGATGCTTTACCTGGTTTTGAACCGTTGTCATAAGCCGCTTCCTGAGTCATCAGGTTGACGATGCGTTGACCTTCGGCATTGACCCAAGTCCATTGCTCACCCGCTTTAGGATGGTAAATATGACAATAGTTGCGGAAGTCTTTATATAGCGCAGGCCAGTGCTCACGCAGACTTAAAGCCAAACCTGTTGCAAAGTTATCGTTAGGGGCAACACCGTGAGCAATCGCACGTGCTTCGCTCAGTAAAATATCTCCAGAAACTTCATAAATCATGAATTTGACTCCTGTTTTTAATGGTCTTGTTAAACTGATCTTCTATATTCATATTAGCCAATCATTGCAGTTTTTCTAGTGGATTTTATAACTAATAAGTATTTGAAAAGTAATAAAATTTTTTATAATTTTATGCTATAATTGTATGGGTAAAGCCGCTGAGTGTTCTTTAAAATAGCCTTCAAAAATAACCGTCAGAAAAATCTGATAAAGTGGCGGCAATAATTTATTTACCCTTCTTTTTATCTTAGCACTATTGAGTGAAAATCGCTTGTAAAATGTACAAAAAAGCGTATGATCGGCTTCCCAATTTAATATGGAACATTGGTGAGAGAATAGTCACGTTATGCAGAAGCAATTGGCTTGAATTTTCCCTCAACATCTCCATCTAAAAGAGTAGCGACACTGCTCATTTCCATGATCAACCGAAAGGAACAGCGTAATGGCAAAGAAAAAACAGCCTGAGCTTATTCAGCATAACTTTGTGGCCAAGCACATGCACGAGGTCAACAAAAGTCAGGTTTTTGTAGACCGTAAGAAAAATGCCAAACGAGGCTATAGCAAACACAAACAAGGGCGATATTCCGATGATTATCGCCCTTGTTGTTTTTGGAGTGAATGGTGTGTTGCTTGAGGCTTAAACTAAGTTTTATGGAGATACGATACGTGTCGCTAGTTTCACCATATCGCCCAAGCCATGGGTTTTAAAATAATATTCCATCAGACTTTTCACCATCAGCGGATTATTCATTTTTAACGCCTGATCTAATAAATGTTGTGCATCGGTCATTGGTACATGACAAATTGCTTTACGCACCCGCAAGATATTACTTGAGCTCATCGACAGGGTATTAAAGCCCATTGCCATCAGAATTACCGCAGACAGCGGATCTCCTGCCATTTCGCCACAAACGCTCACAGGCTTGTCATATTTATGACATTCTTTCACCAAGCGGGTTAAGGCGCGCAGTACTGCAGGATGAAAGTGTGAATAGACGTTGGCCACACGCGGATTGTTACGATCCACTGCCAATAAATACTGGGTTAAATCGTTTGATCCTACCGAGAAAAAATCCACCAACGGGGCAAATTCATCAATTTGCAGCAGCACACTCGGTACTTCTACCATAATGCCAATTTTCGGTTTGGTGATTTTAACCTGTTCTTCTTCCTGCACTGCTTGCAAGTCACGATCTAGCAAATACAAGGCTTCTTCAACCTCGCTGACACTGGTGATCATTGGCAGCAAAATATGCAGATTATTCAAACCAATACTGGCTTTGAGCATGGCACGAATTTGCGAAGAAAAAATTTCAGGATGATCTAGCGTGAAGCGAATCCCGCGCCAACCCAAGGCTGAGTTTTCTTCTTCAATCGAAAAGTACGGCAAGTCCTTGTCTGCGCCAATATCTAGCGTACGCATCACCACAGGTTTGTTGGCAAAGTGACTGAGCTGTTGGCGGTAAATAGCACGCTGTTCTTCTTCGCCCGGGAAACGGTCACGCAGCATAAATGGAATTTCAGAACGATATAAACCAACACCTTTAGCACCGCGTTGTACGCCACGCACCACGTCAATCATCAAGCCTGTATTGACATACAATTTTACCGCTACGCCGTCAGGGGTAATGGCATCTTTGGTTTCATATTGCTTGAGGTCTTTGGCAATCTGTTCTTCTTCTTTTTGAATTTCTTTATAGCGTGTCCGCATGCGACGTGGCGGGTTGATAAACACCCGACCTTGGTGCGCATCTACAATCATTTCCACATCGTCTAGGCTGTTGATCGGCAACTCAGTTACGCCAACTACGGTTGGAATACCCAAAGCACGTGCCACAATGACCATGTGAGAATTCATCGCCCCTTCGGTGGTGACAATCGCTGCGATTTTATCGACAGGCAGTTCTACCAAAGCTGCGGTGGAAATTTCTTCGCCAATTAAAATGCTTTCATCGGTCAGTTCACGGTGACTGGCATCGGCTTCTTGCAAAGAGGCTAAAATACGACGGCCTAAATCTTTCAGATCAGACACACGCTCACGTAAATAGTCATCTTCCATTTGCGAAAATAAGGCAATGTGATTGTCAATCACAATACGCACCGCACCTTGTGCCCAGTTCCCTTCGCGAATCAGTTCTTTAATTTCGGCAGGTAGGGCATTTTCATCCAACATGCGCAGGAATACGCTAAACAGTGCACGTTCCTCCGCCATTAAGGCATCCTGCATTTTGTCATCGAGCGCCTGAATTTCCTGACGTACTGCATCGAGTGCGTTGTCCAGTAATGTCAGTTCTTCGCTAATGTCATCGGCTTCACGGTCTGGCACAGCAGCCAAGTCCGCAGGAGGATACAAAATGACCGCACGACCTAAAGCAATCCCGCCTGAACCCGAAACCCCCTGAAAGGTTTTGTAGGCAGGCAGGTTGTTCGGTTTGCGGAATACATCAATATTGCCCACGGCATGCGCATGTGCAATCACGCCTGAAAGCTGGGCGCAGAGCGTCACTAAAAAGGACTCTGCCGCTTCAGAAAAGTCTTGTTTGTCCTTGTTTTGCACCACAAGAACCCCCATTACTTTACGACGGTACATGACTGGTACGCCAAGGAAGGAGTTATAAATTTCCTCGCCTGTTTCGGCTAAATACATGAAGCGTTCATGTTTAGGCGCATCGTCTAGGTTGACGATTTCTTCACGCTGTCCAACCAGTCCGACTAGACCTTCGCTGGTATGTAAAGATACATGTCCTACAGATTCAGGGTTTAAACCTTTTGAAGCCATGAGGAGGTAGCGCTGATTACGTTCATCCAACAGGTAAATCGAGCAGACATCCACATGCATGGCTTCTGCGACCTGATTCACCATAATGTCGAGTGATTCATGCAAACTGGTGGACGCATTAATTTCTTGCACAATGCGTCTAAGGGTATCCAGTTGCATGTTTGACATACGCGCTACTCCATATTTAGATGGGTTATTTTTAGGTCAGTTGTTACACAGCTCATGACCCTAAGTTATCACAACTGCGTCTATAACATTAAGTTTAAAAACCTACATTTTTTTGCAGGTTTTTAAGGTTTTTTGAGCGGTAATTGATTGCACAATTCCACCATCGCTTTACGGTAGACGTCACGTTTAAAATTGACGACCTGACCGAGCGGATACCAATAACTGACCCATTGCCATTGATCAAATTCAGGTGGGTCGGACAAATTCAGCCGAATATGATGGGCTGAAGCCGTCAGTTGCAATAAAAACCACTTCTGTTTTTGACCAATACATACTGGGTCTGAATCCGTGCGTATGTACCGATGTGGCAAACGATAACGCAGCCAACCTTTAGTTTGCGCGATAACTTGGACGTGTTCGGGCAGTAAGCCAACTTCTTCTCTCAGCTCACGATAAAGTGCCTGTTCAGGGGTTTCTCCATATTGGATACCTCCTTGTGGAAATTGCCATGCATTGTGACCAATGCGTTTTGCCCATAGAACTTGTCCAAACTCGTTTGCCAAAATGATCCCGACATTGGGTCGGAAACCTTCTGAGTCGATCATTTGGCTACCTAAATATTGTTTAATTTATGACTTTGCACTCGGGGATGATGATTTCTTTTCTCCAACTCGAAAACGCAAAGTGTAAATAATGTTAAAATTGCTATGATCTTAACGAATTTCTATCGACTAGCGGAGATAGATTTACAATTTTTTTCTTAAATTTCAGTTTTTACGAGTATTTTCATGAAATTGGCGCTATTTGATCTCGATCACACCTTGTTAAATACTGATTCAGATCATTCTTGGGGTGAGTTTTTGGTAAATGAAGGTTTGGTCGATCCAGTCCGTCACCGCGCCATGAACGACAAGTTTTATGAAGACTATAAGGCAGGACAGCTCGACCCAATTGCATATAACGAATTTGTATTTGAATTTTTAACTCAGCACGACAATCAATACCTGACCGAATTGCATGAATTATTTATGCAAAAGGTGATTCGTCCGCAAATGCGTCCTGAAGGTTTTAAAGCAATTCAGCGTCATCAGGCTTTAGGACATGAATTGGTAGGCATCACCGCAACATCTGACTTTATTACGGCACCTATTTTTCGTGAATTTGGCATTACTGAAATTATTGCCACCAATGCGGAAGTGGTCGATGGAAAATATACAGGTAAGGTAATTAACACCGCATGTTACCAAAAGGGCAAATTGGTACGTTTGGAGCAATGGCTAGAAGGTCGTGATGTGACCGAGTCTTGGGCATATTCAGATTCCATTAACGACCGTTTCTTGCTGGAATATGCCGATCATGCCATTGCAGTAAACCCCGATGCACGTTTACAGGCTTTGGCGGAAGAGCAAGGTTGGGATGTGCAGGACTGGTCAATTTAAAGCTCAGACTAGTGCAATTGTCGCTGTATCAGGTGTGACTAGTCGCTTGTTTCTGTTTTGTTTTTATTTGCTGCAATGTTGGATTATGTCATTCATTTTTAGAATAGGCATGCTAAGGTAAGGCAAGAATTAAAAAACAGCAGGAGTGAAAAAATGAGCGGTGTACGCCCAAGAATGACACATTTATTTGAACAATTAGGTTTAGATGCCAGTGAAGAAGCGATTCAGCAATTTATTGTGACACATCAACTGAGCGCAGAAACCAATATTGCCGATGCTGATTTTTGGACAGACGCACAACGTCAGTTTATTGTTGAAAAAATAAAATCGGATGGTTCATGGGCGATTGTGGTGGATCAATTGAATGAATCTTTACATGAAGATTCGCTCAATCGTTAAGAAATAGACCACGCAGCATTTTGAAATGCTGATAAAAATAGCCCTCAAGTGATGAATCACTTGAGGGCATTTTATTGAGTCTAGAAAAGTAAGTTTATAGATAGTAGAACTTTTGAGCCTCCATCGCTTAAATAGCTTCGCTTGTGATGCTTAATGCTTCATCATCTCAATCAATTCTAAAACTGCACGTGATTGTGTCCGCCCAGGGTGCCATACCATACCGAGTTGACGGTTCATTTCTAAATCAATATCTAACTGTTGCAAGTCCTGGTTGACCAAAGTTTTGGGTAAAACAGACCACCCCAAACCAATAGACACCAACATCCGAATTGATTCTAACGGATTGTTGCTCATGGTGACTTTAGGTTTTACCCCTTGCTTTTCAAACTCTGCTAAGGTGATTTGACTAGTATAGGTTTGCGCAGCGGGCAATAAACTTGGGTAGCTAAGTAAGTCGGACAATTGTAGGTTTTTTTGACCTGCTAGAGGATGAAATGGTGCCACGACAAAGACCAAAGGATCATTCCAAATGGTGACATAAGCCAAGCGCTCATCCAGTTTAGGTGGAAGGGTCAGAAAAGCCAGTTCTAAATCTCCCGCCAAAACCTGCTCATGTGCCTGTTCAGAATCGACAAAATGCACATCGAGTGTGACATTGGGAAATTCCTGTACGTATTCACGTAAATGATTGGGTAAATGGTGCAAACCAATATGGTGACTGGTGCCAATTTTTAGTTTGCCTTGAACTTGCCCTTGTTCATGGCTGAGGGTGTGATGAATATCGCCCAGCTCATTCAGCCAGTTTTTAACTTTAGGTAACAATGAATGTGCCGCATGTGTGGCTTGTACGCCACGTCCTGCCGATTCAAACAGTTTTACACCAAAATAATCTTCCAAACTGTGAATGCGTTTGGTTACTGCAGGCTGGGTAATAAACAGTTGATCTGCGGCCAAAGAAATAGAACCCGTTTCCATGACTTTTACAAAAGCTTCGAAGGCTGCAAGATTCATCTGAACTACCTATAAGTATTTTTTATCACTGTGTTTATTATTTAGAAAAAATTAGAATTAATCAAAACAAATTCTACATATTTTGAAACTGTAGGCAGAAATATCCTCAAGGGAGCGGATTGAAAAGGGTGTAAAAAAAGATCATCGGTGCATGCGCTACGATGATCTAAGAGGAAGAATCAGAACAGCAGTATTCACTTGAGAAGAGGATGACTAGATCATCACTATATGTTAACTAGGCGATAATATTGGTCTCTTCAGCTTGTGTTTTCTTTTCCCAAATACGTTCGTGAATAAAATAAGCCACCGCTTGAACCGTTGGTTCCACCAAACTTAAGGTAATGGCCATCCAAATATTACCCGTGACCACATAACCAACCACCATTGCCACGGTGATGTGCATAATGTAGTAGCTCAAAGTCTTTTTGAACATGCGTTGATTGTTAGCAACAAATTTTTGAATATGACTCATGAGAATACTCCTGTGCTGCTTTGGCATTTCTCTGTGTGATAGCTAAAGGATAATCATTCTTATTTAATTTGTAAAAACGAATATTTTTGTATTTTTGATTGGAAAATTAGATTTTAGTCGTGATTATTTTTTAGATGAAACGATGTTGATTGAACTTAACCTGAAAACAAAACAAATGTGAACCGATAAAAAATATTTTGCTTCGATATAAATATTAATTCCCAAAAGTTTTTAAATTAATAAAAATGATAAATTAGATTTATACAAATTCGCGGTTATAATCGAATGAATGAAAAAATTACCCAGTCCAGTGGAGTAGATCTGACATGGCAGGCGAAAACCAACAAGCACAAAATCCAACAGCAAAAACTTTGTATGACAAATTGTGGGATGATCACTTGGTCACCCAACGTGATGATGGCTCAGCTTTATTGTATATCGACCGTCATTTATTACATGAAGTGACTTCTCCACAAGCGTTTGAGGGCTTACAACTTGCAGGTCGTCAACCGTGGCGTTTAAGTGCCAACGTGGCAACCCCTGACCATAACGTACCAACCTCTAAAAAAGAGCGTGCAGATGGTATTGCAGGTATTGAAGATGATACCTCACGTATTCAGGTACAAACTTTAGATGACAACTGTAAAACCTTTAACGTGGTGCAGTTTGACATCAACGACATCCGTCAGGGGATTGCGCACGTGGTTGGGCCTGAGCAGGGCTTAACTTTGCCAGGTATGACCGTAGTTTGTGGTGACTCACATACAGCGACTCACGGTGCATTTGGGTGTTTAGCGCATGGTATTGGGACGTCTGAAGTTGAACACGTATTAGCAACCCAATGCTTAGTTCAAAAGAAAATGAAAAACATGCTAGTGCGTGTAGATGGCAAATTAGGTCAAGGTGTTACACCGAAAGATGTCGTTTTAGCGATCATTGGTAAAATTGGTACTGCAGGCGGTACAGGTCACGCGATTGAGTTTGGTGGTCAAGTATTCCGTGATATGTCGATTGAAGGACGTATGACAGTATGTAATATGGCGATTGAAGCAGGCGCGCGCGTAGGTATGGTCGCTGTGGATGACAAAACCATTGAATACGTGAAAGGTCGTAACTATGCACCAAAAGGCGAGCAATGGGATGCAGCAGTTGCTTACTGGAATACTTTACACTCAGATGAAGGCGCGCACTTTGACACCGTAGTGGTATTACAAGGCGAAGAAATTGAGCCGCAAGTGTCTTGGGGAACTTCACCTGAAATGGTCATTCCAGTATCACAAGTCGTACCAACTTTAGAGCAGGCGAAAGATGATGTACAGCGCAATGACTGGACGCGTGCTTATCAATATATGGGCTTAACTGCAGGTCAGTCTTTGGCAGATATTCAATTAGACCGCGTATTTATTGGCTCATGCACCAACTCGCGTATTGAAGATATTCGTGCAGCCGCTGAAGTGATTAAAGGTCGTAAAGTTGCAGCAAGTATTAAACAGGCGATGGTGGTTCCAGGTTCTGGTTTAGTTAAGCAACAAGCGGAACAAGAAGGCTTAGACAAAGTGTTTGTAGAAGCAGGCTTTGAATGGCGTGAACCAGGTTGTTCAATGTGCTTGGCAATGAACGCAGACAAATTGCAACCGGGTGAACACTGTGCATCGACTTCAAACCGTAACTTTGAGGGCCGTCAAGGTAACGGTGGTCGTACCCATTTGGTGAGTCCAGCAATGGCAGCTGCGGCAGCAATCGCAGGTCATTTTGTAGACGTACGTTCATTCTAAGTTATGCCTTCATCCCAGCCTTCTCTCAGAGAGATGGCGTTCCCTCTCGCTATAGCAGAGGGCAAGGGAGAGGTTACGGATTCAGTGAGAATTAAACATGAAAAAATATACCGTTGAACAAGGTATCGTTGCACCATTAGACCGTGCCAATGTCGATACAGACTTAATCATTCCAAAACAGTTTTTGAAATCTATCAAACGTACAGGTTTTGGCGATAACTTATTTGATGAATTGCGTTATTTAGATGAAGGTTATCCGGGTCAGGACAACTCAAAACGTCCGATTAATACTGAGTTTGTATTGAATCAGCCGCGTTATCAGGGTGCTTCAATCTTAATTTCACGTGCCAACTTTGGTTGTGGTTCAAGCCGTGAGCACGCACCTTGGGCATTGAATGAATATGGTTTCCGTACCGTTATTGCACCAAGCTTTGCCGATATTTTCTTCAATAACTGCTTTAAAAACGGCATGTTGCCTGTGATCTTGTCTGAAGAGCAGGTCGAGCAATTATTTAAAGAGTGTGCGGCGACTGAAGGCTATCAATTAACCATCGACTTAGACGCGCAAGAAGTACGCACACCAAGCGGTACGGCATTTAAATTTGAAGTAGATCCATTCCGTAAGCACTGTTTATTGAATGGTTTGGATGATATTGGCTTAACATTACAAGCAGCTGATGACATTCGTGCTTATGAAGAGAAAACTAAGCAGTCGCGTCCATGGGTTTTTGCCGAAATTCAGGCATAAATTCGCTGAAATTTGTCATAGCATCGCTGCCTAACTCTTGCTAACATCGGCACATAATAATTTTTATATTTTGTATCTAACAGGTGAGGTTGGGCGCGAACAATGACTAAAATTTTCGGTCGGCTTGCTGTCATTGGATTATGTATCACCACGCTAAGCGCATGCCAAACGTGGAATACAGCACGCATTAAACAGGTGAAAGAAACTGAACAAAGCAAATCCAATGCACTGATTTACTGTGCGGGTACAGATGATTGTGAGTTTGAGCGTTTAAATACGGTCACAATTTTCGATGCAGAAAAACATCGTGTTACACGTGCTGCCATTCAGGAGGGTTTGGTACGTTTACAGGAATCATCCTTAAATAAATCCAATGCCTTGTATTTATCTGTACCGCCTAAACAACATGAATTGGTGATTCGCTTTTATCCCATTTCTAAAGATCGTGCAGAAAAACTGCATGTAATTCATAAGTTTAATGCCAGGCAAAAATATACCTTTAGAATGTATCGTGATCGAAGTCGTACTAAAGGCAGCTTATTAAATGTGTCTGCGCCAGATCCTTTATGTGTAGATTTGGTGCAAAACAACAAAACCATTCGACGTTTTTGCAAACCCTACAATGTCTTAAATGGCTTGGGTGAGTTTGTAGAACAAAAAATTTAATCCCACAGTCTTTGACTGTCATGAACAATGGAAACTCTCATGTCAAAACATATTTTGATTTTAGCTGGTGACGGCATTGGTCCAGAAATTGTGAAAGCTGCTGAACAAGTGCTGACACGTGTCAATGAAAAATTCAATTTGGGTTTGACTTGGGAACAAGGTTTATTGGGTGGTTCTGCAATTGATGCACATGGTGAACCGTACCCAGCAGTAACATCTGAGCAAGCAAAAAAAGCCGATGCAATTTTATTGGGTGCAGTTGGTGGTCCAAAATGGGACAACATTGAGCGCTCAATCCGTCCAGAGCGTGGTTTGTTAAAATTGCGTTCAGAACTCAATTTATTTGCGAACTTACGTCCTGCAATTTTGTATCCACAATTGGCAGATGCTTCAAGCTTAAAACCTGAAATTGTATCGGGCTTAGATATCTTAATCGTGCGTGAATTGACGGGTGGTATCTATTTCGGTCAGCCACGTGGTATTCGTGAATTAGAAAACGGTGAAAAACAAGGTTTTAACACCGACGTATATGCTGAGTCAGAAATCAAACGCATTGCAAAAGTAGCGTTTGAAATGGCGAAATTGCGTGGCGGTAAAGTATGTTCGGTGGATAAAGCCAACGTACTGGAAGTGACTGAATTGTGGAAGCAAACCGTGACTCAGTTACATGCAGAACAGTACCCAGAAATCAACTTGTCGCACATGTATGTCGATAACGCAGCGATGCAATTGGTACGCGCGCCAAAACAATTTGACGTATTGGTGACAGGTAACTTGTTTGGTGACATCTTGTCTGATGAAGCGGCGATGTTGACAGGTTCTATTGGTATGTTGCCATCTGCGTCTTTAGACGAAAATGGCAAAGGTATGTACGAGCCTTGCCATGGTTCAGCGCCAGATATCGCAGGTCAAAACTTGGCAAACCCATTGGCAACCATTCTTTCTGTGGCAATGATGTTACGTTACACCTTCCGCGAAGAAGCGGCAGCAAAAGCCATTGAAGATGCAGTAGGCAATGTATTAGATCAAGGTTTACGTACTGCCGATATTATGTCTGAAGGCATGAATAAAGTTGGTACTGTTGAAATGGGTCAAGCAGTCGTTACGGCACTCAACTAAAAATTTAAGCGATTTAACCTATCGCTTACAGCTCAAAATCAAATCATTAAACGCAGTCTTCGGGCTGCGTTTTTTTATTGGTTTTGTACTTTCAGAGTGTTTTAGCTAGGAGACTTAACAGCGTTGTCCCGAAATATACACTGCGGTAGCAATACCCTGCTGTAGGCGAAAATACAAATCACAAGTCAGTGCAACATCGTAACTTTCATGACTCGGGATACCGATATTTAACGGAACAGCACCAATACCTGTAGTGGGATGCTGCGCCATAGGGATCGGAACACGTACAGGACGAATGATACGGTAATGTAGCAATTGAGGGGTAGCTTGAGCTGTACCAAGCTGTTGATAGCCAATTTGGCTTAATTGCAAATGGGTCAGGATATATTGGCTAGATTGACCAATAAATTGCTGTAAATACGCATCGCGGTTTAAAGTGGAATGCGGTGGATTACTACTACACGCCACTAAACTGAGCGCAAAAAGACCTGTTATACAAGCAACGCAGGATCGAAATAACATGCTTTTTCTCCCTTGCTCAAAACTTTATTGTAGAAGGCAATGCAAGAAAAGAATGTGGTGATTCGATAAGCGGCGGGGACGAATTAAAGGCTAAACAGAATTTTTTTAAGTGAACGTAAAAAAGCCACTCCGAAAGTGGCTTTAGCTTACTCTAAAACTTAGCGTGCGCGATAAGTGATGCGACCCTTGGTTAAGTCGTAAGGTGTCATTTCAACTTTCACACTGTCGCCTGTTAAAATACGAATATAGTGTTTACGCATTTTACCAGAAATGTGAGCAATCACTTCATGACCGTTTTCTAAACGTACACGAAACATAGTATTAGGAAGCGTTTCGGTGACAACGCCTTCGAACTCGATGAGTTCCTCTTTATTGGCCATAGCCTACCTGAGTATCAAATTGGAAAGGCGCAAATTATAGGCAATTTTTCTGAAAAAAACAAGATGCTTTACCCTATACACAGCGCATCTGTTAGTAAAATAAGCGAATCATCGGTTTATACTTTTTCTGTAAAAATGGGCTTGGGTAGGTTGTCAGTTCGGTCAATCGCAGTTAATCTAATTTCAATCTTTTTAAGTATAAATGAAGTACATACAAGGAAGGTTTTTGCGTGGGTCAGCTAACTGATGCATCGGTTGTATTGCGTTTAGGCTACCAAGCGATTCGTCGTGCGGGGTTGCCAACCGAAGATATTTTAACAAAAGCAGGTGTGGCCTTAAATCAGGTCGAAGCCAATGAGCGTACGCCTTTAAATGCACAATATGCGTTTTGGGTTGCGGCTGAGGAAGTCAGTAAAGACCCTGATATTGGTTTACATCTGGGGGAACATTTGCCACTTTATCGCGGGCAGGTGATTGAACATTTGTTTATTTCTTCAGAAAACTTTGGTGAAGGCCTAAAACGTGCTTTGGCTTATCAACGCCTGATTAGTGATGCTTTTGATGCCAAATTGGTGGTGGAAGATGGACGCTGCTATTTAACCAATGGCGTGCAGCCGTGGTCAGAAAATATCGTCAATCGTCATTTTTCTGAATGCGCCATGTCGGGTGTTTTACGCTTCTTTAAATTCATTACCGAAGGTCGTTTTCAGCCTATTTATATTGACTTTAACTTTAGTGATGGTGCTGCAGATGATGAATATTTCCGTGTCTTTGAATGTCCTGTGAGTTTGGGGCAGAAAGAAACGCGTTTGTATTTTGATCCGAGTATTTTGGATTATCCACTGTGGCAGGCAGAACCTGAGTTATTGCAATTACACGAACAGTTGGCATTAGAAAAGCTGCAGGAGCTGGCGCGTTATGACTTGGTTGGTGAAGTACGCCGTGCCATTGGTTCAACTTTAGAAAGCGGTGAAACGACATTGGAAACAGTAGCGGCGCAATTGAATATCACGCCACGCCGTTTGCGTACCCAATTGAGCGAAGCCAATACCAGTTTTCAGCAAATTCTGTCCGATTATCGCTGTCGTCTGGCTAAACGATTATTATCGAATACCAATGAAAGCGTGGAGCGGATTGTGTACTTAACGGGTTTTTCAGAGCCAAGTACGTTCTATCGTGCCTTTAAACGCTGGACCAATGAAACCCCAGTGGAATATAGAAAGCGCAAGCAGCGTTAAGTTTGAAAATTTAAAACCTTTCCTAAACAGAATCCCCCTAAATCCCCCTTTTTCAAAGGGGGACTTTCGTTTTAAAGCCTCGAAATGGAGCTCCTCTCTTTGGAAAAGGGAGGTCGGAAGGGATTAAATTATTCCGGCATATTTAACCAATGTGGCCCTAAGGGAACTTTCGGTAAATCAAACTGTTCAGGATAGTGTGCCTGAATAAAATACAAGCCATCGGGTGGGGCGGTAATTCCTGCTGCTTTACGGTCTTGAGCTGCAAAAATTTGGTCAATATGCGCAATGTCATATAAACCTTGTCCAATCTCCAATAGACAACCCATGATATTGCGAACCATGTGATGTAAAAAACCATCGGCTTGAATATCTAACACTAAATAATTGCCGTGACGAATTAAGCGGCAATGGCTGACATGACGGACAGGCTGATTGGACTGACACGCTGCGGCACGAAAGCTTTCAAAATTATGTGTCCCTTCAAATTTCTGCGCAGCCGCAATCATTTTATCGACATCTAAGGGATAATAAGCGTGAGTGACTTGTTTGTGCAGCAAGGCAGGGCGTTGTGGATTGTTATACACGACATAGCGATAACGCCGTGCCTGAGCCTTAAAACGAGCATGGAAGTCCATATCCATCGTTTTAATCCATTGAATTGCAATGTCTTTGGGTAGTTGGCTGTTGGCACCCATCAACCAACCGCGTTCAGGGCGAATGGCATGCGTATCAAAATGTGCCACCATATTGGTTGCATGCACGCCTGCATCGGTACGTCCTGCACCATGTAAAATAATGGGTTCATCGGCAATTTTGCTCAGAACTTTTTCAATGGTTTCCTGCACACTAGGTACGCCTGCTTGCTGGGTTTGCCAACCCCGATACCGAATGCCACAAAACTCAATTCCGATTGCAAAACGCTGCATAATCACCTCAAATCACACTGAAGACTGCCAATGCGCATACCACTGTGCAAGGCTGTCGTATTGTAAATACATTTTTAAGGCTTTGGCATAAAGATCTGCGTGACTTTGGCAATCACTGATTAAAATTTTACTGTCCTGTAACCACTGGCTGATCGCATAGCGTTGTTGCATGCCACCAAAAGTGACTTGGGTGGTGAGAATCACGGCACATTGTTGAGCTTGTAAGGCCTGAATTAACTCAATCACTTCGGCATTGACGGCCATATTGCCTGTACCATAACTCTGTAAAATCAGGCAGTGTGGTGGCTGTTGCTGTAAGGCTTTTAAATTATCGACCAAAGCGGAAATGGCAATTGGCTGTAACATCCAGTTCAGGCAGTTAAAGTGCTGGGCTTTTTCAATATGTTGAGTGCTAATGTTGAATGCTGGCTCATTCTGCGATTTGTTCTCCGTGTAAACCAAAGCAGACTGACCTGTAAATGCATTTAACTCGGTGGTGTGTTGTTTCAGTGCCGTTGCGGCATGAATCAGTTGCTGATGGAAGGCCAGATATACGCCCTGAGTCACTTGATGAATCTGTTGTAAAGCAAAATTTAGGTTGTCCAAGGCATCACTAAATTCACGGGTATCTGTGCCTTGTGCATTGAGTAAGGGATATTGGCTACCCGTGAGAATGACATGGGTACTTTGCGCTAAAAAACGTGCCAAGACTGCGCTGGCATAGCTGAGGGTGTCGGTGCCATGTAAAATAACGAAATGTTGAAAATCATCGTGTTGTAATTTTTGAATATATTGAATGAGCTGTAACCAGTCTGCGGCTGTGCAGGCACTACTGTCTTTAATGACAGGGGCAACAAAGCATTCAATCTCTAAATTTAGGGGTAAGACCTGTGCCAAGCGTGGCAGAAATTGCTCCGCAGGCATTGGGCTTAGTGGTTCACCGACACAGCCAAAAGTGCCGCCCATATAGATTAACGCAATTTTTTTCATCATAAAAAAAGCAGCCAAGAATGACTGCTTTATCTTAATCTGATTTGAATTAAGAAGCGATTTGATTCAGTAACTGATCGGCACGTTGGCGTTGTTCAGCAGAATAATTTGCGCCTTGTTCGCTAAGTAAAGCTTTCGCAGCATCATAAGCGCCCAACTCTACATATTGGCTCGCTAAGTCTAAGTTCAACTGAATTTCATCCACTTGAGATAAGTCTGGGAATGATTTCACCAATGGATCATTCAGATCAACATCTGTGCTGACAACGGTTGCAGCAGGTTCAAGTGCAATACTTGGTGCAGCAATGATTTCTGGTTCAGTTGTAGGTTGAAGATTGGTTTCCGCAGCAGGCGTATTGTCAAATGTGAAATTAAAATCAGGTGTTGCAGGTTCAGTTTTTGCTTCAACAGTCGCAGGGGTTTCTGTTGTTGAAAAGTCAAAGTCTAAACTTGGGGCTTCAGTTGTAGCAGGTGCATTTGCTGGTGTTTCAGATGCTACTATTTCAGTTTTATTCGGTTCTAAATCAAAAGAAAACTCAAGCGGTTGGGCTGCTTCTGTAGCACTTGTACTTGGCTCAGGAGTAATTGCGGGTGTTTCAGTTTTCTCTGTTGCTGGTGCAGTATCTACAGAAAAATTAAAGTCTAAAGCAGCAGGTTCTGCTTTTACTTCAGGCTCAGCTGCTTTTTCTACAGGTGCAGCAGCAGGGCTGAAATTTAACGATGAGGTATCAAATTCTAAAGCTGCTTCAGGTGCTGCTGTTTTATTTGAAGTTAGTTCGTGCTGTAACTGGTCAAAAGAAGAGCTATCAGAAGAGATATCATCTTTTGATTGTATGAGGGCATCAAAATCAGCAGTTGATTTTTGTTCAACAGGAGCCGATTCTAAATCCGCTGGAGTCGTTGGTTGAAAATCAATCCCATCAATTGCTTTGTTGTTTTGCTCATCAAATACTTGTTTTTGAGCTTCTGCTTGAACCAAAATATCATCAAGGCCCAAAGCGCGTATATGATTGAGTAATTGATCAATCGCAAACTCATCTTTTTGCTGTAAATGAATGTCGAGCAAGAATAAATACAGACCGTGTAAAGAATTATCACGTTTTAAGGCCTGGTTGATCTGTGCTTCCGCAGCAAAGAAATTGCGTTCCTTAATCAGATTTTCAATATTTGTCTGAATTTTAACAGGTACAGGGGTAGAGTGTTGTGGAGTTGGAACAACCTCTTCAACCACCACCGATTTCTGGGCAACTTTTTTGGTAGTTGTGGTTTTCTTCCCACTGGTTTTGGCTGGCGCTGCTGTTTTCTTGTTGCTTGGTTCGGCTTCTTTACTTGCTTCACGCTTTTTCAAGAAAATTGCGATCACCAGTAATAAAATAAACGGAATCACATAAATCAGCATGTTTATACCCCTTGAGGATGTGGTCCCTGTTTGACCTTATCCCAAAAAAATCATTGTGTGTAACATTTAGTGTTTTGGCTTATTTGCGGCTTGTTGTTTTTGCAATTGTTGTTGCAGTTCGGCAAGGCGCGCGTTGAGTAATTGAATTCTGTGATCCTTCTGACGTAATGCCAATTCTAATTCTGTTACGTTTCTCTGTAATTTAACGGTTTTCTCGCGGGATGTCATAACTTTTAATGACAAGTCACCCGAAGTTTGTGTGGATTGTGTGTTCTTCTTGGCAGAACCGTGGGTTGAGTCTTGTTGATTCTCTGCCACAAGGCTCATTTCTGCTTGATTTAAACGATATTTGGCTTTGCCTGATTGTGATGCACTGGCCGTTTCTGGTTGTGGAATTGCGGCTTTTTTCTCTGGTTTAGAGTTAGCTTGTGCATGTAAGTTTAAGGTCGCACCACGACGTAAACGATTGGCATCGCCTTGAATAAAAGCATGCTCATTATTGGCTTTAATTTGTTGCATCACTTCGGCAACAGGGCGATTGTTTTCGCCCGCAATGCGTGAGGCAATGGCCCATAATGATTCATTCGATTGCACTACATGTTGAGTATTGACCGTAGGCTTCGCTGTTACAGGGCTTGGTTTAGCTTGTGTAGCCGCTATTTGTGCAGGCTTTTTCGTTGCAGCAGCAGGCTGAGTTTGTGCCAGTTGCTTCGTACGTTGCTGTTCAGCAAATTTTTGTACCAATGGATCAGCCGATTGTTGTGCGGTGACTGAAGTGGTGGCTGTAGATGCTGTCGGTGTTGGGTTGTTATTTGTCTGTGCTGGCGCTACTTTTGGGGTAATCACAGTCGTATTTTCACTTGCTGCGCTACGGCTTGGTGCAGTTTGAACCACCGTCACTGTTTGATGGTTTAATGCAGGTGGTGTATTATGTTTAATGGTTAACGGTGCTTCAAAAGTTTGTTGTTCAATTGCTTTAGGCGTTTCAACCTGATAGTTCGCACTTACGGGTAAATTTAAAGCAATGTCTTGCTCATTGACAATCATGACAGGCGTTAAAGCTTGTTCATTACTGCGTTGCATAGCGGCCAATGGCGCAGGTGCACTGCGTTTTAATGGTGTACGAATATGTTGCAGGCGAGTTGCATTACCTTCTTTAATTTTGACCACAATATTCAACTCAGACTCGGTTAGAGGTCGAGATGAGGTAATGGTGATGACCCCTGTACCGTTGCTGTTACGACGTGTAAAAAAGTTAAGATGACCAGGCGGACGGTGGCTCGCACCAATCGACATCAGATCTTCGGCCGTAGCTAAACTAACATCAATCGCTTCATTCACATTCGATTGACGAAAGTTGATTTCGGCATAGAGCAATTCCCCAGTTGTTGACTGAATTTGAATCGGGTCAACATTCATTGCATACATTTGCTGTGAAGCCAAAATAGATAAAATGGCGATCTTTAATTTGTTATATACAGTCATCTTAATTGTTAGCTCGGTCATTTATCGCAAGGCGAAAAGGATAGAGTAGCGAGTTGTAGGTCGATTGTAAAATATTAACACGTTGATTACATAAAAAAGCCAGTCAAATTTGACTGGCTTGTTGAGATTGATCACAGAATCAAAAATGATTCAGTGCTCAAGACGAAGCTTAAGCATTTTTGTAATCAATTAAGATGCGTAACATACGACGTAATGGCTCTGCTGCGCCCCAAAGTAATTGGTCACCTACAGTGAATGCACCAAGGTATTCTTTACCCATGTTCATTTTGCGTAAACGACCAACAGGTACTGTTAAAGTCCCTGTAACTGCAACTGGGGTAAGATCGGTCATTGATGCTTCGCGTGTATTTGGTACCACTTTTGCCCATTGGCTTGATTGACGAATCATATCTTCAATTTCGTTCAGTGGAACGTCTTTTTTCAGCTTCAATGTGATTGCCTGAGAGTGACAACGCATTGCGCCAATACGCACACAGTGACCATCAATTGGAACGATCTGCTGATTGCCTAAAATCTTGTTGGTTTCAACCTGACCTTTCCATTCTTCTTTTGACTGACCGCTTTCAAGCTGTTTGTCGATATATGGAATGAGAGAACCCGCTAAAGGCACACCAAAGTTTGCCGATGGGAAACCTTCGCCACGTTGTAATTCGGCAATTTTAGAGTCGATGTCTAAAATTGGTGAACGTGGGTCATCCAACAAGTCTTTGGTGTTGTTATACAAGTAGCCCATGCCTGTGATCAGCTCACGCATGTTTTGCGCACCTGCACCAGAAGCTGCTTGATAGGTCATTGAAGTTGCCCATTCCACCAAATTGTTTTGGAATAATGAACCCAAGCCCATCAACATGAGTGAAACAGTACAGTTACCGCCCACAAATGTTTTGGTGCCATTCACCAAGCCATCTTTAATGACATTCATGTTGACTGGATCAAGTACGATAATCGCTTCATCATCCATACGCAGGGTAGATGCAGCATCAATCCAGTAACCATTCCAACCTTCAGCTTTAAGCTTCGGGAAAACGGCAGAAGTGTAATCACCACCTTGACAGGTAATAATGACATCCATTTGCTTCAGACTTTCAATATCTGTTGCATCCATAAGTGCTGGGGCAGTCTTACCACCAAACGCTGGTGCTTCACCGCCAGCATTACTGGTAGAGAAATAGAATGGCTCAAAATGAGCAAAATCATTTTCTTCAACCATACGTTGCATAAGGACGGAACCCACCATCCCGCGCCAACCGACCAGACCTACTTTCATGTCACTTTGCCTCGGTGCGTTAAAAAACAATAAAGGAATATAAGTCTATCAAAAGGGGACGCAACTGCAAGCATTACATGAACAAAACATGAGTATTATTGAGTGAAATCTCTTGTTTGTGTTACATACAAAATTGATAACTTTGGTTTTCATGTAAAAACGACAAAAAATACAAAAGAGTAAAGCAAGATGATTTGGGTAGAAGGGCTTGCAATATTAGTCATTTGGTTAAGTTTTTGGTCACTGATTCCGCGTGATGAATGGTGGATTCGGGGCGCAGATTTTCCACGTTTACAGATCTTGGTTTTGGGCATCATTGCCTTTGTTTTGCTACTGATTTGGGAGCAGACGTGGGATGTGTCTAGCCAAGTGATTTTAATTGGGCTGATTGCAGCTTTGGCTTATCAGTTAAAAATGGTCTTGCCCTACACCTTGCTGTGGAAAAAACAGGTCAAACAAGTTCGTCCAGAACAGCTAAATCCTGAAAAACAAATTTCATTAATCGTGTCCAATGTTCTGACACCAAATCAAAAATATCATCTTTTAATTGAACATATTCAAGCCTTAAAACCAGATTTGGTGTTGACCCTAGAATCTGATTTGGCTTGGCAGAAAGCCTTGTCTGTGATTGAAGCCGATTATCCTTATCGGGTCGCTGCACCTTTAGATAATTTATATGGCATGCATTTGTATAGCCGTTTGCCATTAAAAGACAGTGAGATCAAATTTATTCTCAGCGATGAAATTCCATCCATTCATACCAGTGTGATTTTGCCTTCGGGGCAGCCTGTACAGTTGTATTGTTTGCATCCTAAACCACCAAGTCCTACCGAAGCCAAAGATTCAGTTTTAAGAGATGCCGAATTGTTGATTGTAGGCGATCAAATCAAAGATTTAGATGAAAGCTGTATCGTAATGGGTGATTTAAACGATGTGGCGTGGTCGCGGACTACGCGCTTGTTTCAAAGAATCAGTGGCTTGCTCGACCCGCGCGTAGGGCGGCACTATATCAATACCTTTCATGCCGATTATCCTTTACTGCGTTGGTCATTAGACCATGTATTTCATAGTACAGATTTTGCATTGGTAGATATGCAGCGTTTAGCACATATTGGTTCAGATCATTTTCCTGTGTATGTGGTATTGCAAACTGGGCGGGTGTTTGATCGAATTCAGGAAGAACTGCCGCAAACCGATGCCGATGAGCAGGAAGCACAACAGGCGATTCAGGATGGGATTGAAAAAGCAGAGCAAGAAGAAAAACTGGTGACCGATGAAATTGCACAACCGTATAAAGCACAGGATAAATCGGTTTAGAAATTAAACGAAAAGTGTACGAAATGGCTTACACGGATTTAGGCACATGACGCATGGTTTATTCTGACTGATCTGGTTAAGATTAATTCATCAGCACAAGGACTCGGGAACGGAATATCCCATTAAGGAAGACGACGCTGAGGGATAAACATCAAGGATATGATGTAGGTAAGGAACGCCATACAATAAAATAACAATAAGTTTTGAAAGCACAACCTCATGAGCCCGAGTTTTACAGGATGTAGAACTCGGGCGATGATTTTTTAGGGCTTATTTTTTCATTCTCATAGTTTTTAAAAAAAATTAAACTTCAATCAGCTCGATTCAGTTTTAAGGCTTTAGGTGTGTTTTGACTGCAAAACTTGCTGATATAAATCTAAGGTTTGATGACACATATCTGCCAAGCTGAACAATTCAACAGGGGTGACACTTTGCGGTATTTCCAGATGCAATTGCACTGCATTGAATAAAGCCACTTGGTCATCTGCTGCGATGAGCCCTTGCGGATACAGTTGTGACAAAATTTCAGCCACACCACCACGGTTCCAGCCAATCACAGGTGTTCCTACAGATAAAGCCTCAAGTGCAGTGCGTCCAAAGGTTTCCGCCTGATTGGAAAGTGAAAGTACAATATCGCTAAACGCAAGCCACTCGCGAATGTCAGAACGGTGTCCAACAAAGGTTATCGCTTCGGTCAGATGTTTATCCCGAATATTGCGTTCCAGTTCCTGTAAATAAGCTGCTTTTTTAACATCTGCACCGCCTACAACAACAGCATGAATCTGTGGATACTGGGTTTTTAATTTCGCAATTAGATCAATCAATGTTTCATGACCTTTTAAGCGGGTGATACGTCCCGGCAAACAAATTAAAAACTTATGTTCAAGTTCTGGGAAATCTTGATAGGTTTGTTGCATCCATTGTGCCGAAGGTTGATACTCGTGCGGAAATGCAGCAGGGTCAATTCCACGATAAATACGGACAATATCTTCAGGTGGACAGTTTTGATAATGATCACGAATGTATTTGACTACACTGTCAGAAACTGCGATCACTTTTTCCGCTTGGGTCATAATTTGGCTGTAACGGTTAACTGAATAAAAACCATGTACAGTTGAAATTAAGTGTGGACGTTTTTCGGCTGGAATACCTTTTAGGGAAAAATGAGTTAGCCATGCAGGTACGCGGGAACGTACATGCACAATATCAGGTTGATGTTGCATAATCAGTTGGCGTAAAGGACGGATTTGCCACAAGCTTGATAATGATTTTTTGTGGATGGCTAACTTTAAATGAGTGGAACCTTCAGCTTCGAGTTGGTTAACCATCCGTCCGCCATTCGACACCACCAATGACGTATGTCCTTGAGCGACCAAGGCTCGGGCGATTTCGAGCGTACCGCGTTCTACACCGCCACTGTTTAATTCGGGTAATAACTGCATGACTTTCATGAATCTTTCCTTCTGCCGTACAGATTAGTAAATACTGTCATAACCTTCGGGGCGGCTCTTAAACCGACGATGAAACCACATATATTGGGTAGGAGCGATCCGTAATTGCTGCTCAATAATGAAATTGGTGCGCGTTGCATCTGCAACTTCATCTGCGCTTGGGAAATCCAGCAGTTCAGGTTCAATCAAGACTTTATATTGAGGGTTGGAAAGCTCACCTGTACGGTAAAAATATAACGGAATTGCTGCGGCTTTGGTCATTTTAAGTAAACGACGATGCGCTGTAACTGTCGCAGCAGGCACGCCAAAAAATGGCGCCATAACACCTTGTTTTAAACCAAAGTCCTGATCTGGGCTATACCAAATGGCACGACCATTTTTTAAGTGACGGATTAAACCACGCATGTCATCGTGGTCAATTTGATGACCGTAAATGGTGGCGCGACAACGGTAAATCAGCATGTCCAGTAATGGATTGTTTTGTGGACGATAGACCACATCGGGGTCAAAATATTGCGCACAGACATAGCCGCCTGCATCTAGCAGAGTAGAATGTGTACCTAACAATAAAACCCCGCGACCATCTGCTTGGGCTTGCTGAATATGTTCTAAACCTTCAACCTGAGTACGTCCTTTAAACCACTGTGGACAGTACCACGCATTTAAGGTTTCAAATACGCCCAGCATTTGATCAACAAAGACTTGGCGAGCATTTTCATGTACTTCAGCCTCGCTCCATTCAGGAAAACACACTTCCAAATTGCGTAACGTAGTTACGCGACGTGACTTCATGCTGTTAAAGGCAAGATTGCCTAAAAGCTGCGCCAAACGATACTGAATCGCCCACGGCAAAATGGCTAAAATCATCAGGCAGACAATGCCAATCCAGATGCCCCAATATTTTGGCAACAGGAAAGACCATTGAAATTCGCCTGGTTGATATTCAGTGTGTTGACTCATAATGACCGTGTAAAGTGTTGTATCGTTGCAGTTTAGCACGAACCGATTTTAAAATTTAAAAGCATCCGTCCAATGGGAAAGATGCTTAAAACGGTTTTGCGAAGTCTTTCAGGACAAGCGTAGACGAAGTGTCAATAGACCCTAGTTACCATTCGCCAAGTTTTCCAGTTCGTCCCAACGCTCCAGTTTTTCCAGCAGTTCTTCATCAATTTCAGCCAAACGCTGTGAGGCTTTGGTGGCTGCATTGGCATCTGTTACAAACCAAGAACCATCCGCCAGTTTTTCAGCCAATTCGGTTTGTTCCTGTTCCAGTGCTTCAATTTCACCTGGCAACTGCTCTAAAGCACGTTGATCTTTGTAGCTCAATTTTACTTTTTTAGCCGTTGGTGCTGCTGCAGCCGCTTCGGCTTTGGCAACGGCTTTTTTAACATCACTTTTTTGATCAACCACAGTTTGGTCTGGGCGTTGCTGCAAATAGTCCTGATAGCCGCCAATATATTCATCAATATTGCCTTTGCCATCAAATACCCAAGTTGAAGTCACCACGTTGTCCATAAAGGCACGGTCGTGTGAAATCAGCAATAATGTGCCTTTATAGTCGCTGAGCATTTCCTCAAGCAACTCTAAAGTGACCATATCCAAATCGTTGGTCGGCTCATCCATCACAATCAGGTTAGATGGTTTGAGTAATAATTTGGCCAGTAAAATACGGTTGCGTTCTCCGCCAGACAAGGCTTTAACGGGCGTGCGCGCACGTTCGGGTGAGAATAAAAAGTCTTGTAAATAACTATAGATATGACGACGTTGTCCGTTCACATCAACAAAATCTGAACCTTCAGACACGTTATCTTTGACCGACTTTTCCAAATCCAAGACGTTACGCAATTGGTCAAAATAGGCAATTTCCAGTTGTGTTCCTGTTTTGACAGAGCCGCCATGCTCAATTTCACCTAAAATGGCTTTAATCAGAGTGGTTTTACCGACACCGTTATCGCCAACTAAACCAATACGATCGCCACGTAATACCAGTGTTGAAAAGTCTTTGATAATCGGAGCTTGATTGCCAAAGGCCACTTGTAAATGTTCAATATCAAAGACCAGTTTGCCTGAGCGATTGGCTTCCTGCGCTGCCATATTGACTTTGCCTTGTTGGAAGCGACGTGCTTTGGATTCTTCACGTAAGGCTTTTAAGGCACGCACACGTCCTTCGTTGCGGGTACGACGTGCTTTAATGCCTTGACGAATCCATGCTTCTTCTTCGGCCAGTTTTTTATCAAACAGCGCATTTTGTTTTTCTTCAGCTTCAAGTTGCTGTGCTTTTAAATCTAAATAACGTGAATAGTTGCCTTCGTAGCTGCGTAATACACCACGATCTAACTCGACAATGCGGGTGGCGATACTATCGACAAAAGCACGGTCATGCGAAATAAACAGTAGAGTTAAATTATTTTGATCGAGTAAAAATTTTTCTAGCCATTCAATACTTTCCACATCTAAGTGGTTGGTCGGCTCATCTAGCAACAATACGTCAGGTTGGGTGAGTAGGGCACGTGCCAACAACACACGACGTTTACGTCCACCCGATAAATCGGCCAAGTCGGCATTTGGATCAAGTCCCATTTTACTTAAAATGGCATTGACCTTATTTTCTAGCGCCCAGCCATCAAGCTGATCTAGCTTGTGTTGCAAGTTCCCCATACGGTCACAGGCATCCATATCGCCCAATACACAGGCATCACTGGCTTCGTGATAGGCTTTTAATACTGCAGCAGCTTCGCCTGCACCATCAGCAACAATATCGGCGACTTTGCCTGAATCCATGGGCACATCTTGCGCCAACATGGCAATGGTGATGCCATTTTGAATAGACACTTCACCTGCATCGGGCAGTAAACTTCCTTCAATCAGTTTAAGTAGAGTAGACTTACCTTCTCCATTACGGCCAATCAAACACACTCGTTCGCCACGTTCTAGGTTAAAATTCGCGCCGTCGAGCAAGGCAGGTCCACCAAATGCGAGTTGGACATCCCTTAAAGTAATATAGGCCATAGTGTTTCCTAAAAAATCTCAAATGAGGATTTGAAATGACTAAACAAAGTATAGATGATCAGGCGTCATTTTCCGCACCCATTGAAGATTTGCAAGTGCGAATTGCATTTTTGGACGATTTAGTTGAGCAATTGAATGAACAAGTGGTTCATCAAAGTCTGGAAATTGCTGATTTAAAGAAACAAATGCAGTTGTTATATCAGCGGGTAGAGTCGGCAGATTTGTCGGATGGGATTGCACCATTTGACCCGATGACCAATCGCCCACCACACTATTAATCAATCGTACTTAATCAACGGTATTGGTTTCCGTACTGATTTTAATTTGACCTTTGCTGTACTTCCCGCTGTAATGCTCGGCTGCTGTGCCTGAATCTTTTAAACCCTATTGTGTCCGCTAAAGTTTATGTCCTTTAAAGTTGTGTTACTTGACCTTGAAAACAACCAGCCTACCGCGACTTTGTTGCGAGAAATTATTGAGCATCATCCGAGTGTGTATCTGTTTAATTGTGCAGGAAAATTTGAATATAACTTGCAGGATTTAACTGAGTTGGCTGGCTGGATCAGTACCGGTCAGCTTATGATTTTAGACAGCCCGCGCGCAGAGTTTAAAGAGTTTGAATATGCGGTGGTGGTGGGGCAACTGATGGCACTGCTAGAGCCAGAAACACAAGTTGAAGTGATTTCTGCGGCTGATAGTATTCAGATTTTAATGGAAATGTTGCAAGCATCTGAAATTGCCTGTCACCTGATTCATATTCAGCCTGAAACGCAGTCTGGGAAAAGCAAAAATCGTTTACCAAGCCCAATGGCAATTCGCAACAAACCTGAATTGCTGTTGGTAAAAAAGTATTGTGATGCGTTGGCAAAAATGTCAGGCAAGCCAACCAACGTAGAGGCTTTAAAAAACTCGATTGCCAATATTTTGCAACTTGAGGCAGACAAAGTGCAGCATGTGGTTGGCATGTTGATGAACCTGAAAATTGTAAAGCGAGTGGATGAGCAAATTAGCTTTCGTAAAAAAGTACTGAAGCAGTGGGTACAACTTGACCTAGATGTCGTGGAAGAATCTACGCAAGAGGCGACAGTCACTTCTACAATCGTGGCGCAAACTGAAGCCGTAGAGCCACATCCTCAGCACAGTTTATTTAAAAACTTTAGCCAAATTGACCCTGTGCAATGGGAAGTTGCCAAAAAGTTACGTGAGCTAAAAGGTGAAAAACCAAAAGATATTTATGAATTGCGTGATTTGCTGGAACGGTTATTTCCAAAATCTGATATTCGTTTATTGCTCAAAGAACTGATTGAAAAAGGCTATATTTATTGGAATGGACATGAAGTGCTATATAGTCATGAGATGTTTTTAAGCTAAGTTTTAGAATTTTTCGATTAATGGCATGAGTCGATTTAAAACCCATCTGCAAGATAGTTTTTTATCGATACGACTGATTTAAGTCATCATTTATCAACCATTTAAAGTTTTGAAAATGATGCCTTTTCACGTAAGACGATTTTAAGCTGTTTGTAGGCAGATAGACTAAAACACTTGAAATAAATAAATCACAGCTTATTTTAATCTTGCGTTTTATATTGTGCTTATGCAACTCTAATATAAGAATAGAAAGGTTGTACTATGGAAAATACTGGAATTTGGGTTGCCGTTGCCATCATTATATTTGTGATGGGCTCTATTTTTGGTCTGCGTGTCAGCCCAAGAGAAAAAGCTTTAGGATTGATGCGTGAAAAAGCCCGAAAAATGGGACTACACCCTCGTTTGGTGGTTGCGCCTGACTGGACAAAAATCCCGAAAGCCACGGAATCACGTGCCAGTATGGTGGCGTATTACAGTGTACTCATTGCCGATGCACGTTTACCGTTAATGCGTGCTTTAGTGACAGACCAAAAGCTAGAACTGTTGCATGGCGATGAGAAATTCCAAGGCTTACCCATTGCATTAAAGGGCATTTATGCTATTGATATGCAGGCAAACTGTGTAGGAATCTATTGGGATGAAGAAGCCGATCTTCGCGCAACTCAATTAGATGAGATGAAAGCCTTTTTACATAGCTTGGCTGAACGTTAATTTTTAAACCATTAAATAGGAAATACGGTTACTTATGGCGAACGCTCCTCGGTCCACATCCAAAAGCACTGCAGCCAAATCTGAAGCTGGTCACAAACGTGCCTTAGTGATTGTGGAGTCGCCTGCAAAAGCGAAAACAATCAATAAATATCTTGGTTCGGACTACATTGTGAAGTCTTCGGTCGGTCACGTGCGTGATTTGCCAACCAGTGGTGGCGCAAAAACCACAGAAAAGAAAACCACCACCCGAACCAAACTGACCGAGGCTCAGAAAGCTGAAAAAGCTCAACAAGCATTAGTCAACCGAATGGGGGTTGATCCTGAACATGACTGGAAAGCACACTATGAAGTGCTGCCAGGCAAAGAAAATGTAGTCGCTGAATTAAAAAAACTGGCATCGCAGGTCGATGAAGTCTATCTCGCAACGGACTTGGACCGTGAAGGGGAAGCGATTGCGTGGCACTTAAAAGAAGTCATTGGTGGAGATGACTCACGTTATCAACGTGTCGTGTTTAACGAAATTACCAAAAATGCGATTCAAGAAGCCTTTAAGCATCCTGCGCGTTTAGATACCAACAAAGTCAATGCCCAACAGGCACGTCGTTTCTTAGATCGCGTGGTGGGTTTTATGATTTCGCCACTGCTCTGGGAAAAAATTGCCCGTGGTTTATCGGCAGGACGAGTGCAGTCAGTTGCGGTGAAGCTGGTTGTGGAGCGCGAGCGTGAAATTCGCGCCTTTGTACCCGAAGAATATTGGCAAGTCTTTGCAGATACTAAATCTGAAAAAGATGACATTCGTCTAGAAGCGGTTAAGCAAGCGGGTAAAACCCTCAAGTTACGCAACAAAGCGGAAACCGATGCTTTACTGAACTTGATTAAAGATGCGCAATACACCGTATCTGCACGTGAAGATAAGCCGACCAAAGTCAACCCAAGTGCGCCATATATCACGTCAACGCTGCAACAGGCTGCGAGTACCCGTCTTGGTTTTTCAGTCAAGAAAACCATGATGCTGGCACAGCGTTTGTATGAGGCAGGTTTTATCACCTATATGCGTACAGACTCGACCTTCCTGAGTGATGATGCGGTCAATATGGTGCGTACGCATATTGAAGCGGAGTTTGGTCAAAAATATCTGCCTGCTAAACCAAATCGTTATGGCAATAAAGCAGGTGCACAAGAAGCGCACGAAGCGATTCGTCCATCTAATGTTGCGCTTAAAGGCGATAGTCTAGTGGGTGTAGAGCGTGATGCACAGCGTTTATATGACTTGATTTGGCGTCAGTTTGTGGCCTGTCAAATGACACCAGCCGAATATTTGTCATCGACCATTTTGGTTGATGCCAATGGTGTCGAGTTAAAAGCCAAAGGTCGTACGCTAGTTTTTGATGGCTTTACCAAAGTGCGTGGGCAAAACAAATCGGATGATGATGTGTTACTGCCTGCAGTTAAAGTCGGTGAAATTCTTAAATTAGTAAAGCTTGATCCATCGCAACACTTTACCAAACCACCTGCGCGTTTTACCGAAGCCTCTTTGGTGAAAGAGCTTGAGAAAAAAGGTATTGGACGTCCATCGACCTATGCTGCGATTATTTCAACTATTCAAGACCGTGGTTATGTCAAACTGGAAAACCGTCGTCTGTTTGCCGAAAAAATGGGTGAGATTGTTACAGATCGTCTGGATGAAAGTTTTAATAACCTGATGAACTACGATTTTACAGCAGACTTGGAAGGTCAACTGGATAAAGTTGCAGATGGAGAACGTAACTGGAAAGACTTACTCAACAGTTTTTATGGTGACTTCAAGCAGCGTTTGACCAATGCACAGGGCGAACAAGGCATGCGCCGTAATCTACCTGTAGAGGTTGATGCAGTACATTGTAAAGAATGTTCACGTCCAATGCAGATTCGTACAGGTACAACAGGGGTATTCTTGGGATGTTCAGGCTATAACTTGCCACCGAAAGAACGTTGCAAGGGAACTCTGAACCTAACTCCTGTCGAGTCGCTTGCTGTATTGTCGGATGATGATACCGCTGAAACTGCAGATTTGATGTCTAAAAAACGCTGTCCAATTTGCGAAACTGCCATGGACAGCTATGTGATTGATGGTGGTCGTAAACTGCACATTTGTGGGAATAACCCAGACTGTGCAGGTTTTGAGCTAGAAGAAGGCGAGTTCAAAATTAAAGGCTATGATGGCCCAACCATTCCGTGTGACAAGTGCGATGGCGAAATGCAGTTGAAAACAGGTCGTTTTGGCCCTTATTTTGCCTGCACCAGCTGTGAAAACACGCGAAAAGTACTCAAGAATGGTCAGCCTGCGCCACCGCGTGTTGATCCAATTAAAATGGAACATTTACGTTCAACCAAACACGATGATTTCTTTGTGTTGCGTGATGGTGCAGCAGGCTTGTTCTTGGCAGCCAGTAAGTTCCCGAAAGTACGTGAAACCCGTGCACCGAAAGTCGCGGAATTACGCACAGTTGCAGAACAGCTTGATCCGAAATATCAGTTTATTTTGCAAGCACCTGATGCAGACCCAGAAGGTAATCCAACCTTGGTGAAATTCAGCCGTAAGAATCAAGCGCAATATATTGGTTCGGAAACGCCTGAAGGCAAACAAACCAAATGGTCATTGGTTTACCAAGATGGTAAGTGGGTTGAGGCTTAACACGATCTGTTATGGAGTTGAAGCCAAAAAAATTCGCCATTTTAATCGATGCAGATAACTCATCGGTCAACTCGATTGAGTCTGTATTGGAAGAAGTGGCGAAGTATGGCATCGCCAGTGTAAAGCGCGTGTATGGTGACTGGAGCAGCGAAAGTCTAAAAAATTGGCGTGATGTACTTTTACCGCACGCCATTACGCCTGTACAGCAATTTGCTTATACCAAAAGCAAAGATGCCACCGATATGATTTTAATTATCGATGCCATGGATTTGTTGTATAGCGGTGCTTTAGATGGTTTTTGTATTGTATCTAGCGACAGTGATTTCACGCCTTTAGCCTCTCGCATTCGTGAAAGTGGTTTAATCGTTTATGGTTTTGGGCGTAGTAATACGCCTGAAGCTTTTCGTAAAGCCTGCGATAAATTTATTTATGTAGAAAACTTGGTGTCCGAAGCTGAAAAAGCTGCGGTAGCAGAAGAATCTGATCAGAAAGGGAAAAATAATAAAGTTACCGATGTTGCACTCAGCATAGATAAATACACCTTGAACCTGATTTATAAAGCGGTCAAAGAAAATGCCGATGATAGTGGTTGGGCTTATTTAGGGGCAATTGGTACGTATATCAGCTCGGTCAAGCCCGACTTTGACACCCGAAACTATGGTTACGATAAACTCTCTGGTTTAATTAAAGCCTTGGGTTTATTTGAAACCAAATTACAGGGCAGTCAGATGTATTTGAGAAAGCGTAGTTTTAGTACGTTTGTCAAACTTGTCCAAAAAACCATTCAGCAACTTGCAGATCAGGCAGGTTGGGCAAAAATTTCCGAGATTATTCAACATATCGAACAAAATGATCCCTACTTTAATATTCAAAATCAGGGATTTGAAAATACACAGTCAGCTATACTTTCAATACACAGTGGTTGGTTGGAATTTTCCAGTGATCACAATCGTGTTAAAGTCGGCAAGCTGATGTCTTAATGTTGTCCTAATTCATGTGGAAAAAAATCCGAATTTTATGCTTATTGCTGGTTTTACTGGTCGTTGCAGTCAATGCTTGGCGTGATCAGAATCAAGACTGGAATAAGCCCATCATCGTATTGTTACATCCAATCAATGCCGATGGACGATCAAACACCCAAAACTATATCAATACATTAAATATCAATAACTTAAATTCAGCTCAAGACTATCTAAAACAAGCTTCTTTGCAGTATCGTGGGCAACCGATTGCGCTTTATTTCAAACAGGGGCGAGAATTAAAGCAGTTGCCACCAAAAGTGCCTGAGCAAGCATCGCTACTGAGCACCGTACTTTGGAGTTTAAAGTTCCGTTTTTACGCTTGGCAGCAACGACAAAGCAGTGATGGTGCTGCAACAGTGACACTGTACCTGAATTATTATGATCCGAGTCAAACTCAAATTTTGAAGCATTCCACCGCTTTGCAAAAAGGCAAAATTGGCTCGGTGAATTTATTTGCTTCTGCTGCGCACAGTCAGCGTAATACGTTGGTGATGGTGCATGAATTACTGCATACCTTTGGTGCCACAGATAAATATGATTTAAGCACAGGTCAGCCGATTTATCCGATTGGTTATGCAGACCCAAATCAGCAACCATTGTATCCACAACGACAGGCTGAACTGATGGCGGGTTATGTGCCACTTTCGCAAAGCAAAAGTAAAATGCCTGAATCGTTACAACAGACACGTATTAACGAAATCACTGCCATAGAATTGGGCTGGAAATAATGTGGATAAGCATGTACTTATCCACATCTCTACAATAGAGCTTGTGTAAAAGTATGTGTTTAGGCATGAACCGAGCCATTTATATTCATGGGTTTATTCCTAAACCGATCTGTTAAACTATTCATCCACCCAGTACGATGAGTCACTATGAGTTTAGCCAGCCTAATTGATGAATTGAATCCCCAGCAAAAACAAGCAGCCACGACAGCATATCAACATAGTCTGGTCTTGGCTGGCGCAGGCTGTGGCAAAACCAAAACCATTGTGGCACGTGCAGCGTACTTGATTGATCAAGGTATTCCAGCCAATCAAATTCAAATTTTGACCTTTACCCGCCGTGCGGCGAGTGAAATTGTCGCACGGGTGGAGTTGGCACTGGGCGAGCAAGCCAAAGGCTTACGTGCTTCGACCTTTCATACTTTTTGTATGTACTTGTTACGACGTATTCCTAAAGCTTTTGGCTTGGAACAATTTTCTATTATTGATCGTGATGATCAGTTGATGATGTTTCGCCTCATTCGCGGAAAAGATGATAAGAAAAATCCAAGTCAGTTGCCTAAGCCTCAAGAATTATGTGATTTGTATTCTTTTGCGCGGAATACCCGTCAAAAACTGAGTGTGGCTTTAGAAAAGCAACAGCCTGAATATTTGGCATTAAAAGATCAAATTGCTGAAATTATGCAGGAATACGAAAGCCGTAAACGTGCACGTGGCTTTCTCGATTATGACGATATTTTGGCTGTGGTGGCATCGGCATTGGCGCAGTCGGAAGGTCTGGTCGATTATGTCGCGTCAATTTGTCAGCATCTTCTGGTCGATGAAATGCAGGACACCAATCCTTTGCAATGGGCTTTGCTTGAGCCTTTAAAAGATCGGGTCAGTTTGTTTTGTGTGGGCGATGATGCACAATCGATTTATGGTTTCCGTGGTGCAGATTTTGAAAATATTCATCATTTCACAGAGCGCGTACCCAATGCTCAAATTTTCAAATTAGAGCAAAATTACCGTTCTACGCAGGAAATTTTAGACCTGTCCAATTGGTTGTTAGATCAAAGTGAGATTCGCTATAACAAACGGTTGCAGGCGCATCGTGGTGATGGCATCAAACCCAAAATGCATATTTTCCCGAATGAATTTGATGAAGCCAAATGGATTGCGATTGATATTAAAGAGCGACATTTCTTGCAAGGCGCGCCGTGGTCAGATCACATGGTCTTGGTGCGTTCAAGTTTTGCAGCGCGACATATTGAAGCTGCCTGTATTGCGGCAAGTGTGCCGTATCGTTTTATTGGCGGCATGAAGCTCTTGGAAACTGCGCATGTGAAAGACTTACTTAGTTTATTGCGCGTTATTGCCAATCCTTTAGATGATATTGCATGGATGCGTTTTCTCACTTTATGGAATGGCGTGGGTGATGTCGGTGCGAGTAAGTTGGCGCAGCAATTGTTACTTGAACCCACAATGGATAAGGTGATTGAAAAGCTGGAAAAATTTGGACGCTTGCCAGAAAAAACTTTATTGATCATGAAGCAAATGGATGTCTTACGCCATGAAGTTGCAGCTTGCGTCGGTTTAGGCATTGAAGCGATTCAGGAACAATTGACTGATAACTATAAAAAAGACTGGAATCGTCGTCAGGGTGATTTTCAGTTGGTGCAACAATTGGCGGGCAAGCATGCACAGTTAAGTGAGTTTTTAGAAGAATACGTGCTTGATCCTGTGTCTATTTCTGAAATTGAACGCCAGTCTGATACCGATGTGGTCACTTTAATCACCATTCATTCTGCCAAAGGGACTGAGCAAAAAGTCTGTTATGTGGCGAATGTGACAGCAGGACAGTACCCCCATGCACGGGCGCAGGGCAGTTTTGATGATATTGAAGAAGAACGTCGAGTGTTGTACGTGGCTTTGACCCGTGCCCAAAATGAACTGATTTTAACCAAGCAAAATTTTAATTTATGGGCGCGTGATACGGTAGATGAACAAGGGCGCAAACTGGACAGTTATTTTTTGAGTGATCTGACACGGCAGTTGTGTGCGATGGAAACTCATCACCGTACCCGTCAGCAAACTGTGAAAAGTGCCTTGGTGGAACGCCAAGCGATTAATTTAGATTTTGGTATAGATCTCGATTAAACTATGCCACATGGTTTCCTGCAAAAAGTAGAGTAGGCGAGTGCTTTTTGATGTTTTTTGCCTATTTTAAGGTTGTAAGATGAAAATTTTAGTTCGTAGTTTAGAGCGTACTGTTACTGAAGAAGAATTGTTAAAACTTTTTCAGGAATATGGCACTGTAGAATCTTGTAATTTGGTGTTGGATGCTGCAACAGGAAAATCTAAAGGTTTTGCATTTGTAGAAATGCCACATGCACGTGAGGCAGTAAAAGCCATTAAAGCGCTGAATACTTTGCGTCTGCATGGTCATGGAATACGTGTCAAAGCAGCAGAAGATAAGCCTGCATCAAAATAGTTCAAAGGGAGCAAAAAATGCTCCTTTTTTATGCGTGAATTTTAGTAAAAATACGAGATTGGCACTGCATTGGTGCGCGATTTTATCGCAGTAAAAATAGTGTATTTTTTATTGGGCGTTGTAGGAAAATCGGTTTAATCTAAGCTTCTTAGAACGCTAAATTGAGGAAAAGCTCATGTCCCGTGTTGCTCGTTTTCATGCAGATCGTACCAATCAGAAATTATATTTCGCCCGTCTTTCATATCAGCAGGCCGAGCAAACCGAGCATGTTCAGCAAGCGCAGGCACATCGTGAAGCTGCGGTGTTTCATTTAAATGGTGCGGTGCTGGCTTTTTTGCAGGAATTGGTGCGGTATTATCGTTTAAATGACAGTAATCCAACCCTTAAATCAATTGAAGAATTGATGGCAGCCAAAGGGCAGATTTCCCCTGAAGTGGCAATTTTGCAGCAACTGAGCAAATCGGATTTTATTGCAGAGTTAAAGCGCGCTTATCGTTTATGTCAGTACACGCCCGAGCCAAGTGCACCAGAACCTGAACAGGAAACGTCATCCAATTTGATTATTAAAGTCACGCAATCTCCGCAAGCATGGCTACCAGATACGAAAATTTTGCGTGAATGGCATCGTGACTTAACCCAGTTGATTGATGGTTTTCGTAATGAAATGGTGGAATTTTAAGCCGACCAAACGCCCTTGAAAAAAATCTGATCAGCCCGATATAAATATTCTGAACGATGCAAAGTGCAAGCGCCTTTGCCGCCATGTCGAGCATGGAGGATATATGTCTATAGAGCAATTGAAAGAATTATTTGGTAATCAGGAAGCGATTTTAGAGCTGGTTCAGCTTGAAGGTGGCGAGTTGGCATTGCGTAATGCAGGCTCAGAGAAAGAGCCATTGGTCAAAATCCAGTTCAATGACGAAGTCAAAGCCATATTGGGCGATCAGACGGCTGTTGTGGCACAGCACATGATTCAGGCGGCATTATTTGGCTTGTTGGAAAAGCAGGTCAATGAATGGCATGCCGAAATTGTGGATGAACAGCCGCAATTTATGAGTTAATCCGAAAAGGTCTTTCGGTGATGAGCTATCTTTAATGAATAGATTGTCTATCTGCTTTGGTTAAAATCATGGACATTATTAGATAGTTTTTCATCAACACAATGAAAGCCAATCTATACGTCAACAAAAAAAGCGCAGCTTAAACGGTGCGCTTTTTGTGATTTTGGCTATGGGTTTTAGATGAATGATGCTCAATGCGTTGGTGGCTGATGATGGGCAATTTCAATTTGATTTAAAATATAATTGCTCATATTTTTCGCCATTTCTTCTTTGGCAAAATACACTTCACCAATGTTGTCTTTACGAATTACTTCCGCTTCGGCTTTGCTTTCTGCACACACCAAAACCTGAATTTGAGGGTTTAGGGTTTTGGCAATATCCACAATTTTATGAATATCCAGAATGTCCATAGGCGAGAGAACGAGTAGTCGTGCATGTTGAATATGTGCCTGAATCAGTACACCCGCTTCTGTGGCAATGCCGCTGACTGCAGCAATGCCTTTTTCGCGTAAGTCTTCGACAATTTCACGGTTTTCTTCCGCAATCACGACCTTAATATTTTCAGCCATTAAATTTTGAGTAATGCGGCGTCCGACTTCACCATGTCCAACAATCACCACCTGATCACGTAAATAATCTTGAGAAACTTCATCGGGCAGCATGGCTAAAGGGTCATTGCTGCGTTCAAGTAAACGCGCCAAATAAGAGCGTTCCCGAATCCAGTTTTGCACAGGCTCAATCGCAGAAAAAACAAAAGAATTGAGGGTAATTGAAATGAGTGCGCCTGCTAAAATCAGGTTTTGTCCTTCTAGTGACAGCAGTTGTAAAGATACACCTAGCGTTGCCAAAATAAAGGAAAACTCACCAATTTGTGCCAAGCTCGCGCCTACGGTCAAGGCTGTATTGAGTGGATAGCGGAAGAACAAGACCAATGCCATGGCTGCAATGGTTTTACCCACCATGATAATGCCGACGACCGCTAAAACGTGCAGTGGTTCTTCTATCAGAATACGCGGGTCAAACAGCATGCCCACAGCAACGAAAAATAGAATGGAGAAAATTTCACGTAAGGGTAAAGTTTCTTCTTCGGCGCGATGACTGAAATCAGATTCTTTGACCACCATCCCCGCAAAGAACGCCCCAAGTGCCATCGACACGCCAAAGATTTTATAAGCACCAAAGGCAATTGATACCGCAGCAGCGACCACAGTCAGAGTAAACAGTTCCCGCGAGCCTAAGCGAGCCACAATTTGCATAATGAAGGGCACAAGGCGTTTGCCAACAATCAGCATAAAGGCAATAAAGCCTGAAACTTTTAATAAAGTCAGTCCGAGTGTTAGCCAAATATTTTCATCACTGGCATTGTCGATAGCTTGTCCACCCAGTAATACAGCTGTGGCAGGCAAAAGCACCAATGCTAAGACCATCACTAAGTCTTCAACTAACAACCAGCCTACGGCAATTTTACCGTTCACGGAGTCGAGCAGGCCACGATCACCCAATGCTTTTAAGAGCACAACGGTACTGGCACAAGACAGACTCAAGCCAAAAATTAAGGCAGAACCAAAACTCCAACCCCACATCATCGACACGCCTACACCGAGCAGGGTCGCCACGGCGATCTGCAATACTGCACCAGGCAAAGCAATGCGTCGTACCTGCATTAAATCATTTAGCGAGAAATGCATGCCAACACCGAACATGAGGAACATGACCCCAAGTTCTGCCAATTGGTTGGCAAGATGAATATCTGCCACAATGCCCGGTGTGTTGGGACTAATGATGACACCTGCAATCAGATAGCCTATAAGCGGTGGAAGGCGTAAGCGCGCAGCGATATAGCCAAATACCAGTGCCAAGCTAAAACCAACGGCAAGTAAGATGATGAGTTCTACATCATGAGGCACGAGAAACTCCTAAGCCATGGTGAAGGTGCGGTCAAAAGACTGAAATAAGACAAGCACAAATAGTGCCAAAAAAGAAAACGAGGAAATTTTAACAAGTGAGGCAAAAAAAGTGCAAAAAAAACGACCTGAATAAGGTCGTTTTTTAAAAAAGCTAAAATTATTTGATTTTAGCTTCTTTGAAAACTACGTGTTGACGGATTTTTGGATCAAATTTTTTGATTTCCATTTTTTCCGGCATAGTACGTTTGTTTTTAGTAGTGGTATAGAAATAACCTGTACCAGCTGTAGAAACTAAGCGAATCTTATCACGCATTGTCCTGACTCCTTACTTAGATCTTTTGACCTTGAGCACGAAGGTCAGCAACAACCTTTTCAATGCCCAATTTGTCGATAATACGCATACCTTTAGTGGTTAAACGAAGACGTACGAAACGTTTTTCGCTTTCTAACCAGAAACGGTGGTTGTGCAGGTTCGGCTCGAACCGGCGCTTAGTTTTGTTGTTGGCGTGTGAGACGTTGTTACCAACGACTGGACGCTTGCCGGTAACTTGGCAAACCTTAGACATGGTGTAACTCCATTGATTTAGCCAACAGCAAATCTGTATGGCCAGTCAAAAATAAACGGATGAATTCATTCAAGGGGCGTTTTATATCAAAAATACGCTTAAAAGACAAGCGATTTTCTTCAAAAACAGCATGAGCGTGTTTGATAGCTCATGCCTTGATCAGTTAACGAAGAAGCGTCTTCGAAATCAATCGATGAATCGGCTTATCAAATGGGGGGAGAATGAACTTCAAGCTGTAAAGCTTCGGATTAGACATTACCGACCGTTCATGTGACAAGCTGAAAAAACCTTCTGGACCGTGATATTTCCCCATGCCCGATGCACCAACACCACCAAATGGTAAGTCATCTTGTGCAACGTGGGTCAATACAGTATTGAGTCCGAAATGCCCTGAATGGGTTCGCTGTGCGACATAGTCGGCACGCGCCTGATCAAAGTCGAAATAGTATAAAGCAAGAGGACGCGGTCGGCTATTAATAAACTCGATTACATCATCAATTTGTTCATATTCTAAGATTGGCAGAACTGGACCAAAGATCTCATTTTGCATAATTTGCATGTCTGGACTGACATTGGTCAGTACCGTTGGTGCCATTTTACGGGTTGCAGCCACATTTTCACTTTGCGGATTAATTTCAATAATATTTGCACCTCGCTCACGTGCATCTTCTAAATAGCCCTGTAAGCGACGATATTGTTTGTCATTAATAATAGAAGTGTAGTCTTGGTTATCACGAATATGCGGATACATTTCGGTCACAAATTGCTCGAAATGCTCCATAAATTCGGCAGTTTTGCCTTTAGGCAAGAACATATAGTCGGGTGCAACACAGGTTTGTCCAGCATTCCAGAGTTTACCTACCGCAATACGCTGCGCTACATCGACCATATCGCTAGATGGATGCACCAAAACAGGGGATTTTCCACCTAGTTCTAAAATGACAGGCACAAGGTTTTGTGACGCGGCAGCCATTACAGTTTTGCCGACTTCGGTAGAGCCTGTGAAAATAATTTTGTCAAAAGGCAAATGACAGAACGCATCGGAAATAATACCGCCGCCATTAATTACTGCCACCAATTCCTGTGGAAATGCTTCGCTCATGGCGTTTTCCAGTACTTTACCAAAATGCGCAGAAGCACTGGAAATTTTGATCATGGCATGGTTGCCTGCAGCCAAAGCACAGATCAGTGGGCCTAAAGACAACAGCAGCGGATAGTTCCAAGGTGCAATAATGCCAATTACCCCTAAAGGTTGATACTGTACCCATGCTTTTGCAGGTTGGTGGATAATACCAACCTGACGTTTAGATGGCTTCATCCAGTCGGTCAGGTTTTTGCTGTAATATTTGATATGTTCCAAGCAGGTAAGTAATTCACCAATTTTGGTTTCTGCAATGGCGCGGTTGCCATAGTCACGGTTAATGGCTTCGGCAAATTGATCCTGATATTTCACAATCACACGTTTTAAGCGGGCTAAGCGTTCAATGCGTTCTTTGGCACTTGGGACAGGATGACGCTGATAGGCATATTTCTGCAATGCCAAAATATCATCCAGACGTTGTAAATCGGGTGAATGTGGGGTCATTGAAGTTGTTTTTGTTTGACTGTTCATGGCATGTTACCATTCAATAAAAGCAATATAAGTTAATTTTTAGAGTATTTACTCTAATCAGTCAAGTGACTTTATGTTTTCATGCCCCCCAAATTTTAAAGAATGGTTGTTTTTAGGATGTCTCAAACCAAAACGTTGAAAACCAAAGAACGTATTTTGCAATTGAGTTTGCAATTGTTTAACGAGCGTGGTGAGCGTTCGGTAACAACCAATCATATTGCGGCAGAACTGGGCATGAGCCCAGGAAACTTGTATTACCACTTCCGCAATAAGAACGAAATTATTAAAGAGCTGATGGAACAATATCAGCAAGAAACTTTAGAAATGCTGGCTTTGCCTGAAAATCGTAGCTTAGATGCCAATGACAAAATTCGTTATTTTCAGGTTCTCAGTAGTCAGCTGTGGGCTTATCGTTTTTTGCATCGTGATGTCTATCATTTGGTCGAAACCAATGAAGATTTCCGCAAAATGTATCCACGTTTTGCAGGACAGGTCATGCAGCAGGGACAAAAAATTTATCAGGCCTTTGTGGATGCGGGTCTGATGCAAATGACTGAGTCAGAAATTGAAGCCTTGATTATCAATATTTGGATTGTGCTGACCAACTGGACGAACTTCTTATATATGTCGGGTCACATTACCGATTCAAACCATTTGGAAGAAAAATGGATTTGGCAGGCTTTACGTCAAATGCTGTTCCTTGAAGGGGCATATTTACGGGGTGAAAGTCGTGCAACCTATGAGCGTTTACTAGAAACACTAGGCACATCTGAACTGTTTGAGAGTTTATCATCCAGTAAAAATACTCAAGCCGACTAAGAGACTGAGAATGGCTATTTAGAATGTCTGAGAAACGCGCTAGAATACTCGGCTTGTTTTTCAATTTAACCAAGTAGTGACTAAAAACAACATGAATATGACGACTGCGAATACTGCACGTTTACTGATTACCTGTGAAGATAAGCCAGGTATTGTGCAGGCTGTATCGAGCTTTTTGTATCATCAAGGAGCCAACATTACCGCGCTTGATCAATACGCAACAGAAGCTCAGGGCGGGCGTTATTTCATGCGGGTTGAGTTTGAACTGGATCACTTGCAAAGCCGTAAAGAAAGCTTATTGCAAACCTTTGCTTCTAACGTGGCAGAGCGTTATGAAATGCAATGGCGTTTGGCTTTGGTCAGCGATGTGAAAAAAGTCGGCATTTTGGTGTCTAAAGTTGATCATGCTTTGCTCGAACTATTATGGCGTCATTCACGTGGTGGTTTACCATGTGAAATTACCAAAGTGGTGTCGAACCATGACACCTTGCGTGAAGCGGTAGAAAACTTTGGTATTCCGTTTGAAGTAGTGCCTGTTAATAAAGAAAATAAACGTGAAGCTTACGCTAAAATTGATGAATTGATGCAAGGCAATGATTTGTTGGTATTGGCGCGTTATATGCAAATTTTGGATGAAGAGTTTGTCTCTAAGTGGGAAATGAAAGTGATCAATATTCACCATTCATTCCTGCCTGCTTTCGTGGGCGCAAATCCATATAAACAAGCTTATGAAAAAGGCGTAAAACTGATTGGTGCAACTGCACACTATGTAACAGCAGACCTAGATCAAGGTCCGATCATTGAGCAAGATGTAGAGCGTGTAAACCACGACTTTACGGTAGATCAACTGCGTGAATTGGGTCAGGATGTGGAACGTAATGTACTGGCACGTGCAGTTAAATGGCATTTGGAAGACCGTATTATTGTAGATGGCAACAAAACTGTTGTATTTCAATAGGGTAAAAGCTATCTAAAAATCGAATTAAAACATGCCGACATGGCATGTTTTTTTATGCTAAAATTGTAATGTTATAACATTTATTTAAACTGTTTTTAAAATAGCAAATTTATTGGATGATTCACGTTTGTTATTAAAAAATAGTTGCAAATGAAAACACTTCTCATTTATTATTGCGTTACTTTAATTGTGCTAACCGATCAGTTTGATCGTTCGGAACTGTGATGGTTTGGCAATTGCTTTTGAAGGTCGCTGACTTTAATGAACCAATCTCCCAACGCTATGCTACAAATGCCCAATGCCATGAAAAAGAAAGTTGTGACGGCTTTAGCTGTGGTTGCATTAGGTCATGTCGGTGTGTTGTGGGCATTGGGGCAAATGCAAACTCCGACCTTAAAGCCCATAGAAAAAGAACCTTTAAAAGTACGCTTTGTAAAAATTCAAGAACAGCCTAAACCGTTGCCACCGCAACCTAAGGCTGAACCACAGCCTGAAAAACCCAAGCCTCAGCCTGTAAAAGAAGTGCCTGTGGTAGAAAAACCGTTGCCACCGCCACCGAAAAAAGTAGAAAAAGTACAGCAAGTTAAAAAAGCAGAAGCCCCTAAACCCGTGGCGAAGCCCGTAGAAAAACCAGTCGAACGTGTGGTGCAACCTGCACCTGTAGCAACGGTGACTGAAACTAAAGTGGTACAGCCTGCACCGAAACCGACAGTTGCACCTGTTGCGCCAGCACCTGCTCCTGTCGCACCTTCTGCTCCAAAAACAGTGTCGATTGGCGGCTCAGGCGTGCAATGGAGTCGTTCTCCAAAACCTTCTTATACCAATCGTGATTTACAGGGAGAAACCCGTAACGTGGTGGTTCGGATTGAAGCAAATGAAAAAGGCGTGATCACCGATGCTCAAATTACGCGTTCTAGTGGTGTACCTGCTTTAGATCAAAAGATTTTACGCGCAGTGCGTAGTGCAAAATTCAAACCGTACAAAGAAAATGGCGTGGCTTATCCAATTCGTGCTGAGCAGCCTTTTGAATTGACATTGAACCCTAACGGCTAACCTTCAACAGGAGTTCGAGTATGAACTTTTCCGTCTATTGGCAACACGCAGATGCAGTCAGCAAAACGCTGTATTTCGTGTTATTGGCGATGTCGATTGCGACATGGACCATCTTCGCATTACGTTTGATAGGCACGCGCCAATTGAAGCAACAAGCTTATGCTCAACTGTCACAGGCTTTAAATCAGCTTAAAGCAAAACTGGTGCCCTTAAATTTTGAGCAGCGTAAAGCGGTTGCTGAGCAAGCCTTATTGCGTCAAATTTCGGTAGAAAAAGCATCGGCAGAAAAAGGCGTATCGGTACTGGGTACAATTGCGTCATTAGCACCGTTTGTGGGTTTGTTTGGTACAGTTTGGGGTATTTTCCATGCACTCGTTGCGGTTGGAAAAAGCGGTCAGGCGGGATTGGCCCAAGTGGCAACGCCTGTTGGTGAAGCGTTGATTATGACGGGCTTCGGTTTGGCGGTGGCGATTCCTGCCGTGATTGCTTACAACATTTGTTCGCGTGTGAACCGTACCTTATCTACAAATTTGCAAGATCATGCACATAGTTTGTTGATTGACACCATGTTGCAACAAGATTCTTCTGTTCAAAGAACTGAAGTGAATGCAACACAACAAAGTTTAGTGGGAGGTCAGGTTTAATGGCTTTTCAATTGGGTGAAGACAACGATTCAGGCATGAATGAGATGAACCTTATTCCCCTGATCGACATTATGTTGGTATTGATGATCATCTTTTTGGTGACAGCGACCGTTGCCAGCCCATCTATACCATTAACCTTACCGCAAACCAGCGCAGAAATTGTTGATTTACCGCCTGAGCAAATTCAGGTCAGTATCAATGCCAATGGTGAAGTGGCGTGGGATGATCAAATCATTAGTTTAGATGAGTTGCAAACCCGCTTTAATGATGCTAGTCAGCAAGCTCAACAGCCAACCGTGGTGTTAAGAGCAGATAAAGATGCGCGTTATGATACTGTGGCGCAAGTGATGTCACGTGCGAGTGAAGCCGGACTCAGTGATATTGCTTTCGCAACAGATGATTAAGTTAATCCTTAAAAATTAGCGATCTATTTAGGTCGCTTTTTTTATGCAAAGTCGCGCATAATGCCAAAACTCCTCAAGTACTCAATGATGTTGAATATCCAAAAGATTTAGGTTGAGTCCGCTGCTTACTTTAAAGTCTATTTTTTATCTCAGATCAGGTTCAGCCATGAGTTCACGCCAAGCACTTGATGCAAAAGCCAGCAGTATGATGCTAATTTTGTGTGTTTTTTGGGGTTTGCAACAAGTGGTGCTAAAAGTTGCTGCGGCAGATATTTCACCCTTGATGCAATTGGCACTGCGTTCAGGCTTGTCTGCTGTGATGGTGTTGCCTTTGTTATTGCTTGCAAGAAATACACAATGGGCTTCGACTGAATATCTGCCTGCAGGCATATTGGTGGGTATTTTATTTGCCGCAGAATTTTTTATGTTAGGGCAGGCGATTCAATATACTTCTGCGTCGCATGTGGTGGTTTTACTATATACCGCGCCTATTTTTGTGGCTTTAGCACTGCACTGGAAACTCCCTGCAGAGCGTTTATCTCGCTTGCAATGGGGCGGGATTCTGTTGTCTTTTGCTGGCATAGCGGTGACTTTTTTATGGCGTGATACTGTGCAACAAGAGAGCCACCAAAACTTCAGCCAGATGCTTTTTGGCGATTTACTTGCGCTGAGTGCAGGCATACTTTGGGCAGCCACAACTGTTGCGGTACGTCTAAGTCGTTTATCGGAAGCCCCTGCAACACAAACTTTGTTTTACCAATTGATGGGTGGTTTTTTGATTTTACTGCCGATGGCATGGTGGATGGGACAGGCTGAAATTCATTGGACAGCCTTAGCCATAGGCAGTTTGATTTTTCATGCGGTATTGATTTCGTTTATTAGCTATCTCGCTTGGTTTTGGTTGCTGAAACAATATTTAGCATCCAGTTTAGGCGTGTTTTCATTTTTAACGCCATTATTTGGCGTATTGTTTGGTGTATGGTTGTTGAATGAAAGCTTGAGCCAAAGTTTTATGATTGGGGCTGTTTTGGTCATGCTGGGGGTGTTGATGGTGAATGCTCAATGTTGGTTTAAACATAAAACCCAAGTACTAAAAAGAAAATAAGTATTTGCAGCTTTTCCATGAACTTGAGCAAGACTCAACATCAGCAATGTTGTCATGTAAAAATCATCTTCAAATAACCTAGTAGCTCAATACGGGTTTAAATTTGAAGATGGGTGATATTTAAAATCTAGCGAGCGCGTACAAGATTATTTTTCTTCAAAAATCTTAGAGAGCGGAATCGACAATTTGGCAGCCAAATAGTCATCGGTTTCACTGAGTACGGGGCCAAGTTTTTGCATCCATTCATCATCAGGATAGACATTGGCCAAGTCCTGACGACGTGGCAATGAATACGGTAGCTGTGAATAAAAACTCCAAAAATCTACTTGAGATAAATTGCGCACCAAAACAAATTCATCATTTTCAGTACGTTTAATTAAATTTTGTTGTTCTAGCATCAGCACATAAGACGGCCAGCGCCCAATTTCATTACGTCCCAATACATCTAAGGCTTCAGCTTCAGTGACACTTTCTCCGCGCATTTGTTTTTTGTAAAACAATTCCAGTAAGTCCAATAGCATGAGCAGCGGATGGCATTTTTTTTCGCGACTGGCTTCAAAAGCGGTCAAGGCATAACTAATTTCAACACCTAACAGCACAATATTCCAAGACAGGAAAATCCACAGTAAGAAAATAGGTACGGCAGCAAAAGCACCATAAATAATTTCATAACTGGTGAAGTTGGACATAATAAAACCAAACAGGTTTTTCAAAAATTCAAATACAACAGCACTGAAACCCCCCGCAATTAATGCGGCTTTAATAGGTACACTGCGGTTGGGAATGGTCCAATTCAGAATAAAAAAACCTAAAATGGTTAGGGCAAATGAAATCAGCCATAAAATAAATGCGCCATTGAGTTCATAACCTGCAAAGTTATTACTCAGCACATTCATAGATGCCAAAGTTGAGGAAATGACAAAAGCACTGCCCAGTAAAATAGGGCCTAATGAGATAATGGTCCAGTAACGCATAAAACCCATAATGCCGCCACGGGTTTCCTTAACCCGCCAAATTCGGTTAAACACAGTTTCAATACTGGTCAGCATCATCACCGTGGTCACGAATAAAAACAAAATCCCGATGACGGTTAAGTTGCTAGATTTGTCGGTAAAGGCATTTAAGGCTTTATCAAAGGCGATGGTGGTTTTAGGTAAAAAGTTGCTGTAAATCAGTTGTTGTAATTGTTGCCGTGCAGGTTCGAGTGCCTTAATGGATGAGATGATCACCAAAAATACGGTGAGCATAGGTACAACGGCAAACAGGGTAGTGTAGGTTAAAGAGCCTGCTTGTTCACGGCAGCGATCTGCTTCAAAGCGACGCAGCACAAATAAGACAAATTGAAACCATTGTTTGTCATAAAAAGGCAGTTTCTTTAAATACTCAACGATCATACAGTGGCTGTCTCAACTTTTTTAATCATCTTTATCTGTTTTCATGGTTAAGCTTAACCAAAAAAGCAGCAAAATACCGTATAGTTTTCATTTTTAGTCTGATTTCTTAGCATGATGCAAGCATATATTCTGGTTTTGTACTTTAGTAAATATGGTTCTACCAAAGAAATGGCACATTTAATTGCCAACGGGGTAGAGGCTAGTGGCATGCCCGTTAAAATTAGAACTGTGCCAAATATCTCGACCGTGGTGCAACAAGCCGAGCCAAGTATTCCTGCCGAAGGTGATATTTATTGTACTTTGGATGACTTGGCCAATTGTGCAGGTTTGGCTTTAGGTTCACCTACACGTTTTGGCAATATGGCATCTGAAATGAAATATTTCTGGGATCAAACCACTAGTCTGTGGCTGAATGGCGCATTGCACAATAAACCTGCCTGCGTTTTTACCTCATCGGGTTCGATGCATGGTGGACAGGAAAGTACCTTATTGACCATGTTGCCGCCATTGTTTCACCACGGAATGATGATTATGGGATTGCATAATGCGCATCCTGCTTTATCAAATACCAAAACGGGCGGTACGCCGTATGGTGCAACGCATGTGAGCGGCCCGCGCCACGATCAGGCTTTGAGTCAGGATGAAAAAATCCTTTGTGAAGCGCAAGGACAACGCCTAGGTGAAATGGTAAAAAAATTACAGGGCATGTGAGATTCTTTCTTTAATTAAGATGAAGCGTAAAATGTGGATATCGTTTTACGCTTTTATCTTTTGTACTTGAATTCGATTGGCTTATGTAGCATTGAGCGTGCTAAAAAATAAGTTCACTTTTCACCTAAAATCACCATTTGCAGTGATATTCAGTTTTTCTCTTTTCACGTCTAATAACCGCTTTAAAAGCAGAGTTTTCTGTCACGGTTCACGCAGCATTTTTTTTGCAGGCTAGGGTCTGTTGACATTTCATAAATGGCTTGCGCTGTAGGCTAAAACTGAGCAGATCAGGCATGAAACGCAAGGAATAGCGAGATTATTGCTAAGTTTCATAACGCAATCTGAGAAAGTTTTAGCCACAGCCTTTCGGGGCGAGCATATTTTTTGCTGCTATTGCGTTATGTGCCAGTCATTTAGAATGACTAAATTTCCTGTCCCATGCCTTATATCAGCTAAAAAACCTTGCGAGATATATCTCTCATGCCGCAAACATAGACGAATTGTCAACAGACCCTAATGTATTGAGCACAACGGACTGCTGTAAAAATGAGAGATTGAGGAAAGTGAAAATGAATAAGTGGATGCTGATTGGGTTAGGTCTAATGAGTTTAGGGTGTTCATGGTCGAGTGTTGCAGCGACTGAAATTGTGCATAGTCTGAGTTTTTCAGAAGAACAACGTATTGAAAAACAACCTGCGGAAGCACAGTATTTAGCGGCACAAAAAACTGTGATGACTTCTGCAAGCAGCACTGCAAAATAAAAAGATGCAATCAAAAAGTGCTGCAATGTGCAGCACTTTTTTTGAAATTGATTTAGGGTTACTTAGAGTTGCTTGGCTGTTTCAACTTTTCTTTAAAGCGGTGTTTACATTTGAGGCATTGAAAATCTAGAAAAATATTCTGATCAACAATTACACCTGCTTTTTTACCAAAGCGATGCCCAAGAAAACCACCTGTGATTCCCACGCTAATTGCCCCGACAAATGTTCCAATGGTGCCGCCCATAATCACGCCCAATGGCCCTGCGGCTGTACCAATTGCCGCACCAATAGAAGCTCCCGAAGCTGCGCCGCCCACAGTACCTGCTGCTGTACCTGCAGAGCCTAATAACACGCCACCAATTTTTTGTAAGTTTTGTTCATGGTTGCGTTTTTCAACTTGAGTTGAACCACATTTTGGACAGACGATACTGTGTTCCATCAACGGATTGTCTTGTGTCATGACTTTAAAATGCCTTGTACTCATGTCGCATGCATCAATGCACGTAGACGACCTAAAGAGTGCTGTGTAGAGCTGCAATCTGAAAAGAGCAGACTGCTTAAACACTGTTATTTCAAGTGCAGCATGGCGTAGCACCACAGTTTTGTAAATAAAATATATGTAAATGAGTTGTTTAAGTTTGAAAAAAAGCATAAAAAAGAGCGCCTAAGCACTCTTTGATCATAAGGTCTAAATGATGAAACAACATCAGTTTTAATCGACCTTAATCGGGTACAAATTCAACAGTACCGTTTGCCAAAGACTTTACCCGTGCCAATGATTCAACACGATAGCCTTTTTCAAGCAATAATTCACGACCCGGTTGGAATGATTTTTCAATCACAATCCCAATACCCACGACTTCTGCATTGGCTTGATGGATTAAATCTGCCAAACCAAGTGCAGCTTGACCATTTGCCAAAAAGTCATCAATCACCAAGACTTTGTCGCTCGCGCTGATATGTTTGTTTGAAATGGCAATCGTGCTTTCAGTTTGCTTGGTAAATGAAAATACTTTAGAGCGGTATAAATCATCTTTTAAGGTTAAAGATTGATATTTACGTGCAAAAATTACAGGTACGCCAAGCTCTAAACCTGCCATCACAGCTGGTGCAATGCCAGAAGCTTCGATGGTAATAATTTTGGTGATGCCTGCATCTTTAAACAAACGCGCAAATTCTTGACCAATTTGCTGCATCATCACAGGGTCAATTTGATGGTTTAAGAAAGAGTCGACTTTTAGAACCGCTTCAGATAGAACGATACCTTCGGCTAAAATTTTCTGTTCTAGTGCATGCACGGGAGAATCCTCAAGAGCAGGTGCTTTTCAAAGCAAAAGCGTATTTTAAAAAGCACCTGAAAAAATGCAAGAACAATTTACCAAATGGTGAATAACTGCCAAGCTTTGCTCAGTAGTTATATTCTAAATTAGTTGGTCGGGCCTTTATAGCCTGTGAGTAATAATCCATAAGACTTGTCTTTGTCTTGGTGGGTAACTTTGACAGGCAAGTAGTCAAGTTTTGGTGCCAACCAGAAAATCGTATCACGGTTTGGTTTGTTGTGTTTCAGCACCACTTTAATGGTATCAAAAGTACCATAACTGGTTTTGATTTTTTCTGAACCTTGCTTAATAAAGCGACGTGATTCCACCTCTTTATTATCGGCAATATAGTAGCTCGATTTTAAACCGCCACTTTTTAAGTCTTCACGGATTTGCAGTTCCGCATTCAACTCATCCAACACGCCCGCTTTCCACGCAAAAGAACGGGTGTCGCTGTCCTTTTTGGTGTTAATGGTTTTCGCCGAAGGATTGAAGTTAATACTCATGGTGTTGTTATGCACCAAAATCTTACTGCTGCGGCTAAAGCTAGATGAGCCAATTTTGCCATTATTAAAACTAAAACGGCTAGTTTCTGTAGCAGAGGCAATCACGCCTGCTTTGGCAGCAAACACATAACTCCATTGGTTACCTGTTTGGCTTAAAGTACGTGTTGCAGAACCTAAGTTTTTACCATTGTAGTTAAATTGATAACTGGCTTGGAAAGGACTCATGGCAAATGTTTGGCTAGAGAAACCAGCCAAAAACAGTGCTGTAGACACACCGGCTGCCATACCCATTTTTTTCAATACATGATTTGCCATTGCTGAGATATTTCCTCTGTATGTAGGGAGATGCAATTTGCTTGCTTGTTGCCATTATACGCGTTGAATATGAAGAGAAAATTAGGAATTATGCGGCTTGTGTAGTTTTCCTGTATGTATTCTCTTCTAAAGTTTCAGCTTAGCTTTATTTTTGTTTCAGCGGTGTGACTTGCGTATCTGCAAGAGATTCTTCCACATCTTCTAGTCTTTCTTCAGACATTTTGCGGAACAACGCCGTTAAATTGACGTTGCCAGTGAGCACCAATTCCGCTTCACGTAATACCGCATGATTCACATGAACTTTGCTGAGTGTGTCAATGATAGAGCGGCTTTTGCCCAACCAGCGATTTAAATCTAAATGCAGCAAATCATCTTTGACTTTAATGACTTTGAGTTTTTCTAAAATCATGCCTAAAGGGTCATCATTGCGTATTTTTTGATAGTAAAATAAAGCGCACTTCACAGCGATTTTATGCAAAAAACTTGGATAACTTGCTTCAATCACCTGCGTGTCACTAATTTGTTCAAACACAATCAGCTGAGTATCTTTATTCAATTCCATCTGTACTAATTTTAAATCGACAGACAGAGTGATGTTCAAGCCGTTGTAATCTAGGGTTGCATAAAGACGTAACCAGTCGTCGTGTAAGTCTGCGTGCAGATCTTGCAACATTTTCACATTATCGGTCACAAAGCGCTGAAAAGTCGCATTTAAGAAGACCTGAGATAATGGAAATTCACGTTCATCCTCAATAAATCCTTCCGCTTTTTGGTACACTTGACGGATACGTTGAGAGATATTGGTGATCAGGGTTTGCATACGGCCGTCCAAGTCGTTCATTCATTCTTTACAGATACAAATATTTTGTCGAATTGTATTAAAAATACAGGCATAGAAGCTTGCAGTTTAGCAAAATAAGTTGCACCATTTTTAAGATTTTAAGGCTCAGTAGTCAGCTTTTTGATGAACTTCGCAGTTTTGCAGAAAAGCAAAAACTGAGCAAAGTAATATGCTCTTTAGTTTATACCGCATTTGGCGGCTTGGGGAATCAGACGTTTTGTCGGATTAATGTGATGCTAAAAAAAATTCAATTGATGCCTTCTACGCAAGATTGGTGGAAAGATCCTATTTTTGCTGCAGCGTTGCTGGTGGCTGCTGTATTGCACGCATTAATTTTGGCCGTGCAGTTTGCTGCACCGCAACAAAGCGATGCTGCGGTCAAAGAGATTGCGGTATCGGTACGCATGAGCGATGCAAAAGTTGAAGATGCAGATTTCTTAGCCCAAGCCGATCAGCAAGGTTCAGGTACGTTCCGTGAAGAACATCGCATGTCGAGTGATATGCCTGCACCCATGACTGAACAAAGTGCAGGGGAGCAGCAATTGGAAAGTTTAGAGCGTATGCAGCAACAGCGTGAATTAAACTTTGAAGAAAAAGTATTGATGACCACGCTCAGTTGGCAAAAACAGGCTGCAGAAAATCAGCGCAAAAAAGCCATGCAGGAGTTGAATAGCCAATTCCAAGCTAAGGCTGCCATGGTCGCCAGTATTGAAGCGCAATATTTACAACGCCAACAAAATTTTAGCCGTCAGCAAAAAATTAAAACCATCGATGGGATTCAGGCCAAGCAAGACAACACCGCTGGTTATATGGAAAAATTCCGTCAAAAAGTCGAATTTTATGGTAACCGTTATTATCCAGAACAAGCCAAAGCACAGAATTTGGCAGGCGAAGTACGTTTAATGGTGATTTTGAACAACAATGGTGGGATTCGTGCCATTCGTTTAATTGAAAGTTCAGGACATGCCATGCTAGATGAAGCAGCCAAAGCTTCGGTGCGTAAAGCCGCACCTTTTGGTGCATTTGATGCCAAAATGAAAGATATTTCTGAATTGCGGATTGTACGGACGTGGCGTTTTGACCCTGCTGAAGCTGAGTTTGAGGTGCGCTAGTTTTTCCCTCTCTCTGGCTCTCTCTCAAAGGGAGAGAGGACTTTGTGGACAAGTAACAAGAATCTACTCTCTGCTTTACGCAGCAATGTTCTTCTGGTATTTAGCAATCATGGGACTCTAATGAATGTTCTCCCTCCCATTGGGAGGGAGTAGTTTTAAACAAAAAAGCGAGCCTTAGCCCGCTATTTTTATGATTTTCTAAAACTTAAAATTCAATCTCTTTCCATGTATGGATTATCCAAACCCAACTTGGCAAGAATCTCAACTTCTAAAGCTTCCATTTCTTCGGCATCCTCATCTGAGGTTTCATGATCATAGCCCATAAGGTGCAGCGTGCCATGTACTAGCATGTGAGTGAAATGCGCTAATGGTGTTTTGGCTTGTTCTGCAGCTTCCTGTAAAACCACAGGAATACAAATTACCAAATCCCCAATAGGGAAGCTCGGCAAAACTTGTGCCATTTCATCGGGTAAATCGCTTGGGAAAGACAAGACGTTGGTAGATTTGTCTTTTTTGCGATATTCCAGATTGAGCTTGTGACTTTCGGCATGATCGACACAGGCAATTCCAATTTCACAATCACTTTGGGTGTCTATATGTCTTAAAGTGGTTTCGACTACTTTTTTCAGATAGGCACGTTTTAACACCAGCTCAGGCGCTTGAATGTCCTGTTGCAGGCTGAGACTTAATTTCAAAATGAATCCTTAATACTTCAGTAGGTTGCAGAGCGCACAGCGATTAGTGCTGTGCATCTGCTGCGGCATCATTTTCCGCAATTAATGCTTCCTGGCGCGCTTTACGTTCTGCACGCGCTTCGGCACTTAAACGCTGTTGCTCACTGTCCCAGCCTTCATAGGCTTCAACAATTTTCTGAACCAGCTGGTGACGCACGACATCACGAGAATGGAAACGAGTAATATGAATTTCAGGGATTTTATCAATCACACGTAAGGCATGTGCCAGACCAGACTGCTGACCACGTGGTAAATCCACCTGAGTCACATCACCGGTAATCACTGCACGTGAACCAAACCCTAAACGGGTCAGGAACATCTTCATCTGTTCAGGCGTGGTGTTCTGGGCTTCATCCAAAATCACAAAAGAGTGGTTGAGGGTACGACCACGCATATACGCCAGTGGTGCAACTTCAATCACTTGACGTTCAATCAGCTTAGCAACTTTTTCAAAGCCGAGCATTTCATACAGGGCATCATAAAGGGGACGCAAATACGGGTCAATTTTCTGGGTTAAATCACCCGGTAAGAAGCCCAGTTTTTCACCCGCTTCAACCGCAGGGCGCACCAATAGAATCCGCTGGATTTCATTGCGTTCCAACATATCTACGGCAGCGGCAACAGCCAAATAGGTTTTACCCGTACCTGCAGGGCCAATACCAAATGAAATATCACTTTGCAAAATACGTTGCACATAACGCTTTTGATTGGCACCGCGTGGATTAATGCGCCCTTTGCGGGTTTGCAACCAAACAGCATCCAATCCAGTATGCTCTTGCCCATCATCCGATTGTAATTCACGGTCAGTCTGACTGCCCTGAATCATCATGTGGAGCGTGTCTGCACTAATTTGTGCAGAGCTTTCCGCTTCTTCATGCAGGCGTTGCAAGAGCGTTTCGGCTCGCTCAACTGCATCAATTTCCCCATCTATAAAAAAGGCGTCACCACGATGGGAAATTTGGACGTCTAGGCGTTGTTCGATTTGTTTCAAATGTCCGTTATAAGCACCGAGCATGCTTTTTAAACGTTCCATTGAAATACCAGGAAAAGTTACTGTACGTCGAATCGCTGCAGTCAAGAGAATTCCTTAATCTGTTATTGGACTTTAGCTCCTACATTACGCCACGTCAGGCTCAAGATTCAAGAGTTCACCGTAAACTAAATTCAAAGTTTTAATCTCGGTAATCTCAATCTCCGCAAAGCGTCCGACCCAAGCAGGGTCACCAATAAATGTTACTAAACGTGTATTGTCTGCTGTGCCGACCAAAATGTTTGGATCTTTGTCAGAAACATTTTCAATCAGGACACGTTGCACCGTACCTAGCATGGCATCGGTCTTATCAATACTCGATTGTTTGATCCATTGTTGAACTTTGGCTAAACGTTCTTTTTTCACATCTTCAGGTGTGGTGTCTTCAAGTTCAGATGCAGGCGTACCTGGACGTTTTGAATAGATGAAACTGTACGAGTGGTCAAAATCCATATCTTGAATAAACTGATAAGTTTCTTCAAAGTTTTGATCGGTTTCACCAGGGAAGCCAATAATAAAATCGCTAGATAAATGCATATCTGGGCGCACTTTACGTAACTTGGCAATCTTGTCGATATACACATCAATGGTGTGGTTACGTTTCATGGTTTGTAGCACATCGTTCGAGCCACTTTGTACAGGCAAGTGTAAATGCGACACCATTTGCGGTAAATCACGGTAGCATTGAATTAAATCATCATTAAATTCAAGTGGGTGCGACGTGGTGTAACGAATACGACCAATGCCAGGCACTTCGGCAACCAAGCGCAGTAAATCTGCAAAAGTACAAATTTTGCCGTCAAAAGTCTCACCACGGTAACCATTTACGTTTTGACCGAGCAAGCTAATTTCACGCACGCCTTTTTCAGCCAAAGTCGCAATTTCAGCCAAGACATCATCTAAAGGACGTGAAACTTCTTCACCGCGCGTGTAAGGCACTACGCAGAAAGAACAGTATTTTGAACAGCCTTCCATAATCGACACAAAAGCTTTAAACCCTTCAACACGTGGTTCAGGTAAAAAGTCGAATTTTTCGATGTCTGGGAAAGAAATATCCACCAGTTTGATTTTTTCTTTCTTTGGTTTTTCAACTTGATCGTGGTGCTGATCAAGCATTTGTGGCAAGCGGTGCAAGGTTTGTGGGCCAAAAATCATATCCACATACGGTGCGCGTTTTTGAATGTTGTCGCCTTCTTGAGAAGCCACGCAACCGCCTACACCAATGACCAAATCAGGATTTTTTTCTTTAAGCTTGCGCCAACGTCCTAATTCAGAAAATACTTTTTCTTGGGCTTTTTCACGAATTGAACAGGTGTTCATGAGCAAAATATCGGCATCGGCAGGGTTGCTGGTCAGCACATAGCCGTGCGAGTCGCCCAAAAGGTCTGCCATACGGTGACTGTCATACTCATTCATCTGACACCCTTGCGTTTCGATATACAGTTTTTTAACTGAACCGTCGGCTGGGGTGTGCTGTGGCTGGGTAACAGTGTTTTCTGAGGCAGCTTGGGCACCATTCGGGATGAAGGTTTGAACCGTCATGTAGGCTCCTAAGAGATAATTCACGAGTTCGTTTATAAAAATAAACGGAATAGATAAAACAGAGGGGCGTATTTTAGCAGGAATTCAAGATAAACTGACAGCCTTTAATCCGTGCATCACATACTTGAAATGTGAAGTAAAATTGTTGGAAGATTGATTTCAAGATTAATAGTGTCTAATCATAAGGTTACATAACAGAACACAACTTGGGTTCTAGACTAATTAAACTAAGCTGAATGATTGGATGCGGATCTCGAGGCAGAAGTAAATGACCGAAAGCAAGCGAATGCTGCAAATGATGAAACAAAATAATAATTTAGCTAAAAAGCTTGCTTTGAGCCTTGTTTCGTTTGCAGTCATGGCAAGTACGCATGCGGCAAATGAACAGTTCAATGATGCGTTACGTGCCGCCAATTCAGGTGATGTCGATTTATTGCAGCAGTATCAATACGCCATGCAAAATGATGTATTGGGCTATTATCCTGAATACTGGGCATTGAACACCAATTTGGGCATGCAACCTGCCAGTGCAATTGTTCAGTTTGCACAGCGCCATCCACAATCAGCGATGGCAGAAAAACTCGCAGCCGATTACATCGAAGAAAAAGTGAAACAGGCCGATTTTAGCAGTGCACAACCTGTGCTTGCCTATGTGAGTAATGCTGATCAGGCCGAAAGCTGTGCCATGGCACAAGTTCGTACCCGTTCGGGTGATCCTTTGGTGGTCGCGGAATTTAAAGATGTTTGGTTGACCACGAACTCACAACCTGAATCTTGTACAGGTCTAGGTCGAATGATGCTCTCTAGTCCAATTATGACTCAGCAAGACAAGCAGCAGCGTTTGTGGGGACAACTGCGTGCAGGGCAGTCCGGGCAAGCTTTGGCGACTGCGCAAAGTTTAGGTATGAATCTGAGTTTGGCACAACTGAACAGTATTCAGGCCAATCCACTGAATTATTTATGGTCGGCCCCAAAAGCCAGCAATGAAGATCACGCTTATTTAATTTATGCCATAGGTCGTTTGGCTGACAGTGATCTGGATTCGGCCTTGTCTTCACTAAAACGGAGCGCAGAGGGTACACCCGATGCCGTACAAAAAGCGTTGCACCGTGCAGTAGGCTATATTGGTGGCACCACGGTGATGAAAAATAATTTCAACCGTGAAGTGTTAAGCGCCTTAGATGCCAGTTATGGCTTGCCATTTAGCCCCGAAGAAGCAGAAATCTATGCCCGACAGGCCATCCGCTTTGGTGCATGGGAAAGTGTGATTCGTGCAGTAGACAGCATGAGTGTGACTCAGAAACAAGAAGACCGTTGGCAATACTGGTTGGCTCGTGCCTCAGAACAACGTGGTGATGCAGCATCGAAACGCAGCGCGCAAAATATTTATAAACAGTTGGCACAGGGCGATGATTATCACAACTTATTAGCAAAAGATCGTCTTGGGCAGCGTTACAATGCCATTCCAGTAAATAGCCAGCCGACAACCAATGATTTACAGCGTTTAAATCAGGATATTCACTTTAACCGTGCCTTTGCCTTGCGTGAAATTAATGCACCTGCCAATTATATCAACCGTGAATGGAACTGGGCGGTACGTCAGGCGTATTTAAGACAGGATGATGGTTTGATTTTAGCAGCGGCTAAGCGTGCGACCGATATGGGTTGGTATGATCGTGCCATTTATGCAGCAGATCGTACTGTGAATAAGCACAACTATAGTTACCGTTATGCTATGCCACATCGTAATTATGTGGTGAGCCACAGTCAAAATGCAGGTATTGACCCTGCTTGGGCTTATGGTTTGATGCGTCAAGAAAGCCGTTTTAATACTACTGCACGTTCGCATGTAGGTGCAGGTGGACTCATGCAAATTATGCCAGACACGGCACGTTTGGTTGCACGACAAATGGGTGAAACTTATAATCCTGCTGCACTCAGTGACATGAATACCAACATCCGCTACGGTACATTTTATTTGTCGACCATTCAGCGACAATTAAGCAATAGCCCTGTGCTGGCCACAGCAGGATACAACGCCGGGCCAAATCGTGCACGCCGTTGGCAGCCAGAGTTTCAGCAAATTGCGGCAGACCAATATACTGAAAGCATTCCTTTGTTGGAAACACGTGACTATGTCAAGCATGTCATGACCAATGCCACGCACTATGGTGTGCTGTTGGGGCAGGGTGGACAATCAATGAGTAGCCGTATGCAACATATTCCATCTCGGAATACACCTTAGGAAAATGTTACAAGTGATACAGTTAGATGATCATGCGTGTTGATATATAGATGCGTGAGTCATTGGGTGTATAAGAATTTAGGGGGCTGAAGCATTGAAAATGTGGATGAGTACAGTTTTACAGCCAATTCAAGTTACATTGCTCGGTTTGAGTGGTACAGCTTTGGTTTTGTGTACGCAAAATACATTTTCTGCCCCCGTGCAAGGCTATGTGATGTCCGTGCAAATGACGCCCGCCGTGTGTTTAATCGATTCGAGCAAAAGCAAAAAGCGTAAATGTTTAGAAGGTTACTCACTGAATATTGAGGGTTTATATCCCGAAGTAGCCACGCGTGAATGTAGCACCCATTCATCGGCAAAGTTACCGCCGCTACAAGCGAAGGTAGTGGCGCGAGTCATGCCTGATGAAGCTGCACGGATACAATTGTGGCAAGGTATTGGCGGCTGTGTGCCCATGAATGCCAGTCAGTATTTTCGCATGATTATTAATAATGCAGATCGGATGAACGTGCCTTCGGTATTGACAGGCCAAGACACGCAGACGGTGCAATTGTCACAACTACGGAGTTTGTTTCTCAAGTCCAATTCAGGTATGTCATCAAAAAGCGTGCATTTTCAGTGCTCTAACCATCAAGGTAAAAGTTATTTAACTGAAATCAAAATTTGTTATAACACCGCAGGACGCTATAAGCAGTGCGGTGCAGCGATTGAATCAAATTGCCCGAATCAGTTTGTCATTAAAGGTTCTTACTAGTTTGCTAGGTGACTGTAATTTCTGAATTTTAAGCTTTTTGAGAAATTTTATTCATATTTTCTATCAGACTTTTGTGGAATTTGATGCGCTTTTGCATGCATCCGCTGAATGATTGGAGTACAATCTTTCGCGTTTATGATTATTAAGATTAGATAGAACAGCTATTTAATCGCATTGACTATCCTCTCAATTGGAGATAATTACATGAAGCAACCTGTTCGCGTTGCCGTTACTGGCGCTGCTGGTCAAATTGGTTACAGCCTATTATTCCGTATCGCTAGCGGTGAAATGTTGGGTAAAGACCAACCAGTTATCCTTCAATTATTAGAAGTTCCTTTTGAGAAAGCTCAAGCTGCGCTTAAAGGCGTAATGATGGAACTTGACGACTGTGCTTTCCCATTATTGGCTGGCATGATCGGTACTGATGATCCTAAAGTGGCATTTAAAGATGCTGACTACGCGTTATTGGTTGGTTCTCGTCCACGTGGTCCTGGTATGGAGCGTGCTGACCTTCTTAAAGTAAACGGTGAAATCTTTATTGGTCAAGGTCAAGCACTTAACGAAGTTGCTAGCCGTGATGTTAAAGTTCTAGTTGTTGGTAACCCAGCGAACACGAATGCTTACATCGCAATGAAATCTGCTCCAGATCTTCCAGCGAAAAACTTCACAGCAATGTTACGTCTTGACCACAACCGCGCGTTAACTCAACTTGCTCAAAAAGCTGGCGTTGCTGTTTCTGACATCAAAACAATGACAGTTTGGGGTAACCACTCTCCAACAATGTATGCTGACTACCGTTTTGCAACTGCAAATGGAGAAAGCTTAAAAGACAAAATCAACGATGCTGAATGGAACAAAGACGTATTCCTTCCTACAGTTGGTAAGCGTGGCGCTGCGATCATCGAAGCACGTGGTTTATCTTCTGCTGCATCTGCTGCAAACGCTGCAATTGACCACATGCGTGATTGGGCGCTTGGCACAAACGGCGAATGGGTAACTATGGGTATTCCTTCTGACGGTTCTTACGGTATTCCTGAAGGCGTAATGTTCGGTTTCCCTGTAACTTGCGAAAATGGCGAATACAAAATCGTTCAAGGTCTTGAAATCGACGAGTTCAGCCGTGAGCGTATCAACTTCACGTTAAACGAACTTGAAGAAGAACGCGCAGCAATTGCTGACATGATTAAATAATTTAATCTGCTAGATTAAGTTAAAACTCCTTCGGGAGTGATGCCAGTCAACCTAAAAGTTGACTGGCATTTTTTTGCGCTTGATTTTATCTTTGCAATTAAAAGCCTATCATCAGCTAAGCTCATATTGCTTATCAAATATCAGAATGGATAAGCGACTATAAAATAGGTCGATTGACCTGCACGGTAGGGGAAATTGCTTAGAATACGCGGGTTTCCTTTTTCAAATCTTCTCTTTGTCATGTCAGTTATTGTTGCAAGTGCCCATAGATCGAATGTTTCGGTTTGGGTGGCTTTTATCTTACTTGTTGTCGGTACTATCGGCGCCTATCAAATCGTGGGTCTAAATCAAGCACTGTTATTTTTAATTGGTGGTGCTTTGGGGATGACGTTGTATCACGCCTCTTTTGGTTTTACTTCTAGCTGGCGTGTGTTTATTAAAGAACGTCGTGGTCGTGGTTTGCGGGCTCAAATGATTATGCTGGGCTTGGCGGTGTTGTTGTTCTTTCCTGCTTTAGGTGCAGGTGAGTTGTTTGGCAATCCCGTCAAGGGCAATGTCAATCCTGTGTCGATGTCGGTCATGATTGGTGCTTTTATTTTTGGTATTGGCATGCAGTTGGGGGGTGGCTGTGCATCGGGTACGCTATACACGGTAGGCGGTGGCAGTGCGCGTATGTTGGTTACGCTATTTTTCTTCTGCTTAGGTTCACTGATTGCCACTTCGCATTTAGATTGGTGGTTTAATCTGCCGCATTTGGCGCCAATCTCGATTGTCGAAAGTTTTGGGGTGATTCCTGCACTTATTCTAAGCTTTGTTATTTTTGCTGTGATTGCTGCCGCAACCGTGTTTTTTGAAAAGAAACGTCATGGCAGTTTAGAAGTCGAGCCGCAAAGTCAGTACCATGGTTGGAAGCGTTTCCTCAAAGGTCCTTGGCCGTTAATTTGGGGTGGGCTTATTTTAACGCTGCTGAATTTTGCTACCTTGGTATTGGCTGGTCGTCCGTGGGGCGTGACTTCTGCGCTTGCAGTTTGGGCTGCAAAAGTTGCTGTTTTTGCGGGTGTAGATGTAAGCGCTTGGGATTATTGGCAGCAGTCAGGCAATGCTAAAGCATTGGCAAATTCATTGTGGCATGACATCACCTCTATGATGAATTTTGGCATTATGTTGGGTGCATTGCTTGCTGCAAGTTTGGCTGGAAAATTTGCCCCGAACTTTAATATTCCACGCCGTTCACTGGTTGCGGCTGTTATAGGTGGCTTATTACTTGGTTATGGTGCACGTTTGGCCTACGGTTGTAACATTGGCGCATACTTTAGCGGAATTGCTTCGGGCAGTGTGCATGGTTGGTTATGGCTAGTATTTGCATTTATGGGGAATGCCATTGGTGTGAAATTGCGCCCAATCTTCTTTCCAAATGAAAAGCCACAGCCTGAAAAACTAACAGGTTGCTAACTTTTAATTTAAGTAGATGAAAGCCAGTCGGTTTACATTGACTGGCTTTTTTGTTGCCTGTCATCGTGTTAAGAATATTGAGTGGGATGCTTTAGGTATATCGCATCGTACAAAAAATAACATGCTGCAACTCGGCTGCTGCTGAATTGCGGCTCGAAGCAGGTTAAGGTCATTAAAAGTACAAGACGAATCAAAGGAGGATGCCATGTTTGACCAACAACCGACTTTAGAACTGTTATTTCAACAATTGGGTCTAGATGCTGACGATGCAGCAATTGATCAATTTATTCGTGAGCATCAATTACCTGCAGAAACCAAATTACACTGTGCCGAGTTTTGGACGGAAGGGCAGCGCCAATTTTTGCAAAGCCATTGGAAAAAAGATGATGATTGGGCCATTGTGATTGAAACCTTAAATGAGCAATTACATAGTGATCAACATCCGAGTGTTTAATCGGTATTTAAGTTAAAAGTTTTTAAGTTAAATCAAATACTTTTCATCTAAAAAGCGCCAGTAAACTGCGTGCTCACAAAAAGATACAACAAACCCAGTCGGAAGACTGGGTTTTTTATACAAAGTGTTATAAGTTGGTTGAATAAGGAATTACAACGAAACTAATAAAAGGGGGCAAGGTGCTCATGCAAAATACTCCATCATTAGCCATGTTATTCAGCCAACTCGGTTTAGCCAGCAGCCCTGCAGCCATTGAACTGTATGTACGTACGCATCAATTACCTGCACATATTAATTTACATGAAGCGCCGTTTTGGAATAAATCACAACGTGAATTTTTAATCAGTCATTTGGTACAAGACGATGATTGGGCCATTTGGATTGATGAACTCAATCAACAATTGCATTTAGATGCTTATCGTTTACAAGCTGTTTAGGTTTAAGTCATCGTCATATTTAATATGTTTTCATTAAAAACGCCTCAGAACGAGGCGTTTTTTTAATGCATTCTGCTTTTGAGAATTTGTTTAAACCAGACTTCGGTTTGATAGGCGTTAAAGGCAGGGTGAATTTGTAAGAGTTCCAAATCAAATTCGGCAGTTTTACTGTACTTGCCTAACCAGTGGCGACACAGTGCACTTTCATTTTTACTGGCGCTGGCATAAGCCAAGAAAAAGAAAATATCTCCATGTGCATAATGAGTCATGGCTTTTAAAATTTGTTGAGTAATTAAGGCGTATTTTGCATCGCGGGTCAGCTCAAAATACATCATATAGGCTTTGGCTAAATGCAAAGACAAGTTGATATACAGCGTCAACGGTATTTCTTCAAATTCAATCCGACCTTGTTCCAACAGCACAATGGCTTCTTGCAAAAAGTAAATCTGTTCTTGGCGTAACTCGCTCAAACTCACCAATTGTAAGCGTAAATCGGCACGTTCTAATGCCAATTCAGGCGTATTGCCTTGTAAAAAAAGTTGGTCGGTTTCCCCAATACGTTGAATAAGCTGTTGAGTCGAGTTGCGCATGGGTGAATTCCTGATAGCAATATTTGCTCTACATCGGGGCAAATTTACAGTTTTAAAGCCAATAGTCTGAAAAATGCGGTCTGTTTTTACCAAAGTTGATTGCCGCTGCGTAGCCATGCGGTAATGGAAAGACGTTGCTGTGTCGCAGGCAAAACTTCGTGCAATAAATCACTTTGGAAAATTGCAATCCGATTTGGGCGTGGTTCTATAATTTGCCATGCTCCATGTTTGTCTTGTAAACGTAGTTGTCCACCCCAATCTGTCTGCCATTCAGGGTGTAAATAATAGACAGCAGAAATCACCCGATCATTTTTTTGTTGTGGGTTATCGCGGTGCAAGGCATAAAAAGAACCTGCTTGGTAGCTGGCAAAATGCGCTTCGACCTCACGAATCCCTAAATAAAATGCCTGATTGAATTGTTCGGCCAAAGTCAAAAGGGTTTGGGTATGTTGTTGTGCAATGCTTAAATTTTCGTGAATCCATAAAATATGATCACTGCGAATTTTGCTGACCACACCATTTTGAATGGCTGCTTCACGAAATTGATCTAAATTTTGACTACACTCTGCGAGAACTTGTTGTTGATATTCAAGTGAATAGGCATCATCCAACATGGCAAAACCATGCAAATCTAAATCTTCAAGAATTTGATCAATATTCCAAGATTTTGGAAGCAGTGTGGCGTCCATAAAATAGATACTCAGACAAAATGCAAGACAAGCTGATTATTTTAGAGGAATACAAGCTCCTGAATGAAACTTTTTTTCATGCTAAAATGTCGGTTGATTTTAGGAATGAACCAAACATGAATTATCGTCACCATTTCCATGCGGGCAACTTTGCCGATGTCATGAAGCATGTTTTATTGCTGCAAATTCTGACACGTTTAAATGCCAAAGATAAACCTTATCGCTATGTCGATACACATGGCGGTGCGGGTAAATATGACTTATCTTTAGCACCTGCACAAAAATCGGGCGAATTTTTAAATGGTATTCATCGTTTAGTGAAACTAGATGATTCAATCAAACGTCAGGCACCAGAAGGCGTACAGCAGTATTTAAAACTGGTTGAAGCAATGCGTGAAACGGATGGGCAAGGTGCATATCCCGGTTCGCCATGGTTTGCTTTACAAGGTATGCGTGACATCGACAAAGCAACTATTTTTGAAATGCAGCGCGATGTATTCCAGCAATTGCGTCATAACATTCGTGACAAACGCGCAGGTTTACATGAGCGTGATGCTTACGAAGGTTTATTGGGCGTCATTCCACCAAAAGAAAAACGCGGTTTGGTGATGATTGATCCACCGTATGAATTGGAACGTAAAGATTTCCCTCAGTTGGTTGAATTATTGGCAGCTGCACATAAAAAATGGCCAACAGGCGTATTTGCGGTGTGGTATCCAATTAAAGACCGCGCCATGATTGAACGTTTTGAAAAGAAAATGTTTAAAACAGGTATTCGCCGTCAACTCATTTGTGAAATTTGTGTGTGGCCTGACGATACTCCTGTGGGCTTAAACGGTTGTGGTTTATTGGTGATTAATCCACCATGGAAATTCTCTGAAGATGCAGATGAAGCCCTGCAATGGTTGTTCCCGCACTTGCGTATGCAAGAACATGGTGGACATGCTGCAGTGCGTTGGTTAGTTGGCGAATAAAAAATTTAAATAGACGTTCAGGTTACAGTTAGGACACAAAATAATGACAAACACATCCAAACCCGAAGGAGAATATAGTTCCCGTGATCTTGAGCATGACGGAATTACATTTGAAGTGGTGGAAGAAGAACATACCCGTGAAGGGCAAAAGGTGAAACGTCGTGGTATCTATCTGTGGCCAAACCTGATTACCACGGCAGCCTTGCTGTCGGGTTTTTACTCCATTATTGCCAGTATGAATGGCGAATTTAGCCAAGCGATTTATGCCATTTTTCTAGCAGCATTGTTTGATGGTTTAGATGGTCGTGTGGCACGTGCGATTGGTGCGCAAAGTCCATTTGGCGAACAGTTTGATTCATTATCCGATATGCTCGCCTTTGGTGTTGCACCTGCGATTTTGATGTATAGCTGGAGTTTGCATGATTTAGGTCGTATCGGCTTGGCGGCTTGCTTTGTTTATACGGCTTGTGCCGCATTCCGTTTGGCGCGTTTTAATGTGCAAATTGGTGTGGTCGATAAACGCTACTTTATTGGTGTTGCAAGTCCTTTGGCTGCGCTGATTATCGTGTCGCTGGTTTGGGTAGGACGGGATTTTCCTGAACTGTATGATATTCGTGAAATTGGTCTACAAATCCTCAATGCTGTGATTATTATTGCAGTAGGATTGTTGATGATTTCCAATATTAAATATTATTCATTTAAAACCTTTGATCGTAAGCGTGTGCCGTTTTTTGTATTGCCAATCGCAGTATTTATCCTTGCAGCCATGACTTATAATATTCCTGTTGGAATTTTAGTGATTTCAATTATTTATGCACTTTCAGGTTTTGTGACCACTTTTATGGCAAGAAAAAATGCAGTGAGTTAATTAAGCTTTCATAAAAGCATCAACTCACAAGGAGTTTGATATGCAGCTGTTTCAAGATTTTCTCGATCGTTCCAAACAACTCAATCAAACTCCTGCGGCAACCGCCAAACTGCCTTATCACGCCCCAAAACATCATTATAAATTTATCTATCAGGGCTTAATTCTTCCTAATTTGCCTGCACCCTTACATTATCTCAACTTTATTGGTTTATTGGGCAGCCTAAATACCGCAATGCTGCGCCCTGAAAATGTGATTACAACCTCAGCTTTAGACACAGCCAGTATTCTTTGTAGTAGCAGCCCACACATGGTGGGGCAGTCCAATCATTATTCAATACAACATGATTGCGTATTTACTGCAGAGTATTTTCAGTTTGCCAATAAAGAGCGCATTACTGGACACTTTCCGCAATTTCATATTCAACGTGAAGATAGCGAACTTAGCTTTGATTTAAAGATCACCACAAGCTCTACAATTTCATATTTCACTAAATTGCGAATGAATTTGGCAGAACATTGGTCTTTGCTGTGTCAGTGTCAGGGAAGTGTACGCTATAAAGATCAGCATTTTCAGATTGAGCAATTGGGTAGTTTTGAGTTTGCCCGCTCAATCCAGTTTCCTTATTTCGCTGTGGCATTTTTTTGCTATCAAGTGATTAATCTGAATCATCAGCAACAAATGATATTGCTACAAAGTCGTGATGTGTTGAATCGAATTTTGCAATCTCGAATCTATCTGCGAAATGCGAACACGGAGCAAACTCGGGTATTTGATGGGCAAGTACAATTTAATATTCAACGGGTTTATCCAAAAGTAAAAACGCCAACAGGTCAGTGTATGTATTTGCCACGTGAGTTTGAATGGCGTTATCAAGATGAAGATGGCACCTCAATTCATTTACAGGCGCAGAGTCGTGGTGATTTTAAATTTGGGGCTGCAGCAGGTTATGTCGGAAGTTTTCAATATCAGTTGGCTATAAATGGAGATCAACAACAAGGAGAAGGAGGCTATTGTGAATATATCGACTGCCGCGCACTGAAATGGCAGGAACATGATCAGCCAGAAAAAATGCCAGATGTAGTTATGAATCCTGAACCTTTTATGATCAAGAAAAAGAAATAAACAGTATTTTGTGGAAAAGTGAAGTATTTTGCCGAATAAATAACCGTTCGGACTAAAAAACTCATAAAACTTAAAAAGAGGGGTTGCAAGGCGAAATATTTCACCTATAATGCACATCCATCGGCGGTGATGAAGATTAAAACTTCTGATAA
>NZ_JBWKMK010000144.1:0-82547 GCF_056431365.1 Acinetobacter seohaensis | reverse complement strand
TCGCAAGAGATGCGATGGATGTCTGATTATTTGTAGTCATAAATTTAAGTCCCCACTTGTTTCTAAGTGGGGACTAAATTAAGGCTTATAGGATGAATTCAGAAGGTGTGTTCAGCGGACGCTTACGTAGCTCATGATCATTTTTTGCTTAGAATATTCAAACTAATATCTATAACTCAATTTTATCATTTGATGAATTTTATTTTATCGCGCTCTTGAGCTGAATCGATTACCATAGCAGTCTGTATGCTGTTGTTGGATGCTTTATGTTGAATGCTCAATTTTCCAAACCTCTGATTTACATGTTAATTGGAAGTGCCATTATTTTGGCATTGTCACTTGGTGTTCGACATGCCTTTGGCTTATACCTTGTGCCAATGAGCCATGAATTTGGCTGGGGACATAATATTTTTAGTTTAGCCATTGCTATGCAAAACCTCATTTGGGGTGCAGTCCAACCCATTACAGGTGCTTTTGCAGACAAATACGGTAGTAAAATTGTAGTTGCAGTTGGTGGCGCACTGTATGCACTCGGCTTATTGCTCATGGCCGTCAGCTCGACAGGCTTATTGCTAAATTTAAGTGTGGGTTTAATTTTAGGTTTGGCACTTTCTGCAACCTCTTTCCCTGTGCTACTTTCTGCAGTAGGTCGCGCTGCTCCTCCAGAAAAGCGTAGCCTTGCAATGGGTATTGCCAGTGCTGCAGGCTCGTTTGGGCAATTTATCATGTTGCCATCGACCTTATTGTTATTACAAAGTGTAGGTTGGTCGGGCGCATTAATTGTCAGTGCGATTTTAATTGTCTTGATTGTTCCTTTGGCATGGATGCTCAAAGCACCCATGTATCAAAACCCTAATGCAAGTTCAGTCAGCCAACCCGCTTTAGGCTTTAAACAAGTTTTGGTGATTGCCAAAAACCATAAACCCTTTTGGTTTTTAGCTTTGGGCTTTTTTGTCTGTGGTTTTCAAGTGGTGTTTATCGGGATTCACTTACCTAGCTACTTAATCGATCATGGCTTTAATGCAACCACAGGCACAGTTTTTCTAGCACTCGTGGGTTTATTTAATATTGTAGGCACTTATACGGCGGGTTGGTTAGGTGGTCGCTATTCCAAACCACACTTGCTGATGTGGCTTTACGGACTACGCGGTATTGCCATTATCGCCTTTTTAATCCTGCCTTTAAGCATCTGGACAATTTATGCATTCGGGATCATTATGGGTTTGTTGTGGTTATCTACAGTGCCTTTAACCAATGGTATTGTGGCCAATATGTTTGGGATTAAATACCTGACCATGCTCAGTGGCATTGTGTTTTTTACACACCAAGTCGGCTCATTTTTTGGTGGATGGCTTGGCGGTTTAAACCACGATCTGACAGGTAACTATAATGCTATCTGGATTGTTTCTATTGCTTTAAGTGCGTTTGCGGTCTTGGTGCATTTCTGGGTCAATGAGGAGCACGTCATTCATGACTAATTCTTTATTTAATTTTAAAGTGCTGCTCGCGCTGGCGGTTATTGCCCTGCTCGTCTTTTCAATTTTTTTATGGATGCAAACGCCTCAACTGTTTGAGTATTTTAATCAGGCATTCTGCGCACATTAATTGTCTGCGTCACTCGATCTCTTTATCAATGTATTCAATACTGAAGGAGTAACTTATATAACTTGCTCCATTGACTAGATTGCATTTAAACAGCAAATCTATGCAAAATAAGTTAAATGGTTCAAGATCAAACATTTATTTAAAAAGATAATATTTTTCATAAGCTTAGCATTTCTTTTAATTTTATCTGATGGCTGTTTTTACTTAAATTTTCTTGACCATATACCAAGAAAGAGTAAAACCCAATGAGCAGTCTAAGCCCACTTTCTCAAGCGATTCATGATGCACCACGTTGGCATCAAGCCGATTCATTACAAAATCCTAATGATATTCAAATACAACCTTTAGCAGGTGCTGCCTTAGGTGCTGTCGTGACAGGACTAGATACGAAAAAATCCCAAACAGGGGCAACAATTTATCGTCTAAAACAAGCTTTGGCACAACATCTAGTTTTGATTTTTAAACAACAACAGCTAGATGATTTACAGTATTTAGCATTTGCCAGTTACTTTGGTTCTATTTTCCGTCCAAGTTCAGACAATCCTGTTTTAGGCAGTCAAGCCGACACAGGCACACCGCCCGATGTTGTACCGGTATCTAATGCTGTTGGACAAGGTGATTATACGGGACATGCAGAACTCAAACCGCATGCAGACCATCAATGGACACCTCTACCCTCTTTTGCCTCGCTGCTGTATGCCATAGAAATTCCAAAACAAGGCGGACAAACTACGTGGTACAACACCATTAAAGCCTACGATGCCTTAGATGAAACCACCAAAGCGGAAATTAATCACCTTCAACTCATTACATACAACCCTTTTGTTCGTGCGCAAAATACGACTGCAACGGGTAGCTATGGTAATTCGCCGCTGTATCGTTTTCATGATCAACCTATTGTTGGTCATGGCTATCCACACCCTTTGGTGAGAGTCCATCCTGAAACTGGACGTAAAGCCCTTTGGCTGAACACCCATTCTGAAGTTGAGTTGCTCAATTATGACGATCAGGCAGGTAGTGAATTAATTGCTCGGCTCCGCGCACATATTTTAAAGCCAGCCTTCCGCTACACGCATCATTGGGAACAAAGGGATTTGGTATTTTGGGACAATCAAGTGACCTTACACTCTAGGGAGCCATTCCCTGCCGAGCAACGGCGCTTACTTAAAAGAATAAGTTTGGCGGGTAGCCGGCCATTTTAATCTTGCTACTCATGTTAAAAGGCAGCACGCCACTATTGGACTCAAATAAAAAGATGCGCCAAAACTAAAATAACAAACGAACAACTTAGAATAAGAAAACCCGTAAAGCCTAAACTTTACGGGTTCTTTTTTAATGAACTTTAAGCAATATTGCAGCAACTTAGAATAAACGATTCATCCCATTCAAGGTCGCCACACGATACGCTTCCGCCATGGTTGGATAGTTGAATGTGGTTTCCACAAAATACTTAATGGTATTGTTCGGGCTGTTCATCACCGCCTGACCAATGTGGATAATCTCTGCCGCATTATTACCAAAGCAATGCACACCCAATACTTCTAAAGTGTCACGGTGGAATAAAATCTTCAATTCACCCACTGTATCACCCGTAATTTGCGCACGCGCTAAATGACGGAAAGATGCCTGACCAACTTCATAAGGAATTTTTTCTTCCGTCAATTCCTGCTCAGTTTTACCAATCGAAGAAATTTCTGGAATGGTGTAAATACCTGTTGGAATATCGGTCACAGGCGCAACATTTTCTTCGCCACTCATATTTGCACCCGCGCAACGACCTTGGTCATAGGCAGCTGATGCTAACGAAGGCCAACCAATTACATCGCCCGCAGCATAAATATTCTCTACTTCGGTTTGATATTGATCATTCACCGTTAATTGACCACGGCTGTTTGGTTTAAGTTCTACGTTTTCTAAACCTAAACCATCGGTATTACCCGAACGACCGTTACACCACAAAATCGCATCGGCTTTGATTTTCTTGCCACTTTGCAAATATAAAACCACGTGATCATCAAAAGTTTCTAAATGATCAATTTGCTCATTGTGGCGAATCAGCACCCCTTGCGCACGCAAGTGATATGACAAGGCATCTGAAATTTCATCATCCAAATAGCTGAGCAATTTGTGCTGAGTATTAATCAAATCAACTTTATGATCTAAACCAATGAAGATGGATGCATATTCACAACCAATCACACCCGCGCCATAAATAATAATTTTTTGAATAGAGAAATCCAAATCCAAAATTTTGTCTGAATCAAATACACGTGGATGGTTGAAATCCAACATTTCTGGACGATATGGACGGCTACCTGTCGCAATCACAATTTGCTGACACATAATGGTTTCTTTAATGCCATCTGCACCAAATACCAAGACCGTATTTTTATCTTGGATATAAGCACGACCATGATAAATCGCAATTTCATTACGGTCATAAAAGCGAGAGTGCGTTTCAACTTGCTGCTGAATAACTTTATGCGCACTTTGCAACACTTGCTTCATGGTGAACTGACGCCAATCGCCCATTTTTTTAAACATTGGGTCACGGCGATAACGGATAATATTCGACACTGTCTGACGCAATGCTTTACTTGGAATGGTACCCACATGGGTACAGTTACCGCCAAGCTGCTCACGAACATCTACAATCGCAACACGCTTACCAGATTTGGCAAGTTTCATTGCCGCGCCTTCACCCGCAGGGCCTGAACCGAGAACAACCGCATCGTACTTCACGAAAGTTCCACTAACGACCTCTTTTTTACGTGGCATTCAACGCTCCTTTTCTTTAAATCTGTCTTTTCAATGGGCTATATTATGACGTAAATCTTTTGAATTTTCTGTATTTACTGTGCATATATTACGTGATAACCACATTTTTTATATGAATATCGTTTTTACCCAATTTAAGCACAATTTCGTTATAATAACCGTCTTATGATGAAGTTAAGGTGACATTTTACTTTTGCACTTAGATTCGGTTTAATCAGACTCTATTTCACGTAAAATCTAGCCTACACTAAATCTCTCCCCTTTCAAAAACAGTGGAAAAGTTGAATATGTCTGCAAACCGTAAACCAGAACAGGGTGTCAAACTTCGTGGTGCTGAAAAAGTCGCACGTATTCCTGTAAAAGTTGTTCCTACGGTTGAAACGCCTCGTAAACCTGACTGGATTCGGGTCAAAATGACGGCACCAGAAGAAGTTCAACGTATTAAAACCACTTTGCGTCAGCAAAAATTGCACACCGTTTGTGAAGAAGCCGCTTGTCCAAACCTTCCAGAATGCTTTGGTGGTGGTACAGCAACCTTTATGATCATGGGTGATATTTGTACCCGTCGCTGCCCGTTCTGTGATGTTGCGCATGGTCGTCCAAATGCACTAGATCCTGAAGAACCTCGTCACATGGCAGAAACCATTGCCAACTTAGGCTTAAAATATGCCGTGATCACCTCTGTAGACCGTGATGACTTGTTAGATGGTGGTGCACAACATTTTGTCGATTGTATTAAAGAAGCCCGCTCTTTAAGCCCAAATACGTTGTTAGAAATTTTGGTGCCAGACTTCCGTGGTCGTATGGATATTGCACTACGCATTATGACCGAATGTCCGCCAGATGTTTTTAACCACAACATTGAAACTGTGCCACGCTTATATAAAGCCATGCGTCCGGGTTCAGACTATCAGCACTCTTTGAACTTGCTGAAAATGTTTAAAGAATATTGCCCAGATATTCCAACCAAATGCGGTTTGATGGTAGGTATTGGAGAATCTGAAGAAGAAGTTATTGCACTGTTAGATGATCTTAAAGCGCACGATGTAGATTATGTGACCATTGGTCAATATTTACAGCCATCTAAAGAACATGCGCCAATTGACCGCTTTGTAACACCTGAAGAATTTGAGCGTTATACAGCGCATGGTCAAAAGTTAGGTTTTAAAAATATTTGGGCTGCGCCAATGGTACGTTCAAGTTATTTTGCAGACCGTCAATATTATGGTGAACCTGTACCAACAGTACGTCGTAAAGCCGACCCTGCTAAAAAAATTAGCGTGCAAACCATTGAAGCTTAACACTCGCTTATTTCAAAATTTGCGATAAAGCTAAAACAGCCCCGACTTTATGTTCGGGGTTTTTTATACCTTGTGGATATATTAAAAATAGATAGATGTGAATATTTTTTGATGGTCTACGACCAAGTGCGCATGGTGTCATCGCCATAAATTGTTAATCTATGCACTTAATCTATACACCGAGCTCAAACAATAAAACAGGGATAGTAAAATGTCACAACAAGACTATGACAATGGCTTAAAAGTTCGCACTGAAGTCATGGGCGAAAGCTTTGTAAAACGCGCACAGGACAACACTGTACCATTTACCCAACCTTTGCAGGACTGGATTAATGAACATGCATGGGGTTCAACTTGGCAACGTGAAGGTGTGTTACCACGCAAATATCGTTCCTTAATTACTATCGCCTTTTTAACTGCTTTAAAAAGCCCGACAGAGCTTAAAGGACATATTCGTGGTGCGCTAAATAACGGGGCAAGTGTCGAAGAAATTCAGGAAGTCTTGTTACACAGCTTGCCTTATTGTGGCGCACCTGCAACTCAGGAAGCTTTTCGCGCAGCTTTGGAAGTTTTGGCAGAACATACTGCAAATACTTAAACGCAATCTAAATCAAAAAATATAAACGCTCGACATTTCACTAAAACTATTTGGTGAAATGTCGGTAGAGTTGAGTTTTAAATCCAATACACATTAAAGCTATAAAAGAACTCATTTAACTCAAAGCGCACCTGATAACCCAAATCAGTCAGCTGTGCCGATAAATTTCGAATATCTTCTAAAGGTAAATGTTTTGGCAGCACAGTAAAAACTGCGGTATTGCCCTGCTTGGCATTCTCTTCGATTAAAGACGCCAAACGCTGCTTATATAATTCAATATCTAGCTTGGCATGATCTGAATAAACTTTTGCTTGTTCAGCAGTTAAAAAATTTGCCATCTTATTGTTCTCATTATGACCATGTTTAAGATTCAGCATATTGAAACTTGACGATATGGCTCAAGTGATTTTTTGTTATTGTCTGCATAAACGCATGATCAATTAACCCTAATTTTTTAAAAAAATCACACCGAAGATGGCTTTTTCCCAGCAGACCTTTTAGGCTATCGCACAATCTTATGTTGTAATTTTGCTGGATGACATTATGTCAGAATCTGTTTCAATCTCCCCTGCGCTAATGAACCGCGCCATTGCAGGACAAGCCGATGCCCAATTTGAAATGGCGGTGCTGTATATGCAAAGCGATTTTAATGAAGATATTGAACTTGCCGAACAATGGGCGCTCAAAGCTGCCGCAAACGGACATATCGAAGCCATGTATTGGCTTGGTGAAGGCTATACCGTATATGCCAAAGATGTTCTAGAAGATGACCCTGAAGATGCCAAACAACATTTTGAAGATGCTTTTGTCTGGCTCAAAAAAGCCAGTGATGCACAACACCCTGCCGCTATTTTAGAGTTGGCAGGCTACTACCGTCGTGGTGATGTGGTTGAACAAGATGTCGCTCGCTCTGTGGCATTGGTACAGCAAGCAGCAGAATTGGGCGAAGTACAAGCCATGCGTGACCTTGCTTTTATTTATGCAAATGCTTTGGGTGTAGATGCTGACGAAAATAAAGCTGAATATTGGACACAAAAAGCAGACGCAGCGGAGTAATCCCTTTGTCTAGCCAATCAATTGATGGGCTAGACAATTTTTTGCATGACTCGAATCGTCATTGAATAAAGCTTAGACTTTGAATAACACTTAGACTTCGACCACAATTACTTGTCTGCAAATGCCCTCTTGCTGACGCTGTTGTTCAAACACAGCCGCAGGCATCGGCTCAAAACTGTCAAAGAAACAAATTTCAGCATCATCAATAGAATATAGCAATGAGTGATTGCCCACGCCTTCTAAAGTGTCGTAGTAGACAATTACAAATTTATTTTCATCAAATGCGTGCTGAATTTGCTGATAGCCGATTGCCGCCAATACAGGCAATTTAAGCTGTTCAGCTTCGGCATAACTTAACTTTTCTGCATCTTGTAAATCTGGGTCAGGGTCAGTATAAAACTGCACATTAAAGCCAAACTTTTTCAGTCCATCAGCCAAACCAATTGTGGTTGTGCCCTGCTCTGGCGTATAACCACACACTTCAATCAATTGTTGAATATCGGCATCAATTCCTAAGTGTCGTAGCAACATCCACACTGCGTAAATCCCGCCGTTGGCTTCTAAATTTGCCAACTCTTGAGGAAGCTCTAAAGCCATCATTCAATCTCAAAAATATGTTTGTAGTGATAATAAACAAAACATGATTGGAACTGAATCAATTTCCAAGTACAATATCGCGCTAGTCGAGGGATGCTGCGACGTTTTACAGGCACGAAATGTAAAATCGCCAGGCTCGACCAGCATAGCAACGCGTTTGCTATGCAAGAAACGGCATCCGCGAACTGAATGATCAATTGTTTTTTATAAGGAGATCGTGATGAACGCGGTTAATGCTTCATTTACAGATTATAAAGTTGCCGATATCACACTAGCTGATTTTGGTCGTAAAGAAATCAAACTTGCAGAAGCAGAAATGCCAGCTCTTATGGGTTTGCGTAAGCGCTACTCAGCTGCAAAACCTCTTGCAGGCGCGAAAATTCTCGGCTGTATCCACATGACCATTCAAACTGCTGTTTTAATTGAAACGCTAGTTGAATTGGGCGCAGAAGTTCGTTGGACTTCTTGTAACATTTTCTCTACTCAAGACCACGCTGCTGCAGCAATTGCTGCTTCAGGTGTGCCTGTTTTTGCTTGGAAAGGCGAAACTGAAGAAGAATATGTATGGTGTCTTGAACAACAAATTAATGTTAATGGCACACCATGGGATGCCAACATGATTTTGGACGATGGCGGTGACTTAACTGCACTCGTTCACGAGAAATATCCTGCATTATTAGAGCGCATTCACGGCATTACAGAAGAAACCACTACGGGCGTACAACGTCTAATTGAAATGTGGAAAGATGGTTCTTTAAAAGTGCCTGCAATTAATGTCAACGACTCTGTGACTAAATCTAAAAACGACAATAAATACGGTTGCCGTCACTCACTCAACGATGCGATTAAACGTGGTACAGACATGTTATTGTCTGGTCGTCGTGCATTGGTTATTGGTTATGGTGATGTAGGTAAAGGTTCTGCACAATCTTTACGTCAAGAAGGCATGATTGTTCGTGTTTCTGAAATTGACCCAATTTGTGCAATGCAAGCATGTATGGATGGTTACGAAGTTGTATCTCCGTACAAGAATGGCGTACAAACAGGCAATAAAGCAGACGTCAACCTAGAGCTTTTAGAAAATACTGACTTGATTGTGACTACAACAGGTAACTATCACGTGTGCGACGCAGCAATGCTAGATACACTTAAAGCAGGCGCTGTTGTATGTAACATTGGTCACTTCGATACTGAAATCGACACCAACTACTTACGTGGTTATAAGTGGGTTGAAGTGAAGCCACAAGTACACCAAGTGTATCGTTCAGAAAACGAAAACGATTATTTAATCTTGCTTTCTGAAGGTCGTTTAGTGAACTTGGGTAACGCAACAGGTCACCCATCACGTATTATGGATGGTTCATTTGCTAACCAAGTATTGGCACAAATGCACTTATTTGCAGAGAAATTTGCCGATCTTCCTGCCGATCAAAAACAAGCGGCAATTCGTGTTGAAATCTTACCGAAAAAACTAGACGAAGAAGTTGCTGCTGCAATGGTTGCTGGTTTTGGTGGTGTATTAACACAATTGACTCAAGTACAAGCGGACTACTTAGGTGTAGCTGTTGAAGGTCCGTTTAAATCGGATGCTTATAAATACTAAGTTTTTAATCCTTCTCCCTAACCCTCTCTCATAGGGAGAGGGAATGATTCATTGTTTAATGAATGTATTCGAGGGTAAGTCCTCTCCTGAGCAAGTTTAAAGCACTGCTTTTAAACCCAGCGCAAGAGAGGATTTAGGAGAGGTGAAAAAATATAAATAAGTATTTATAACAAGGATTTAATCATGACCAAACAAGTTCCTATTTCATTTGAATTTTTCCCATCTAAAACCGATGTAGGTGCAGAAAAACTCAAAGTTGTGCATCAAGAATTACAACTTTTAAATCCAGAGTTTTTTTCTATCACTTATGGTGCAGGTGGTTCTACTCGTGAACGTACTTTATCGACCATTAGCGACTTCAATGGCAAAGGCACACCTGTAGCGCCGCACCTGTCTTGTATTGGTGATGACAAAACGCGAATCGCTGAATTGCTTGATATTTATAAGGCACAAGGTATTGACCGCATTGTGGCTTTACGTGGTGATTTACCTTCAGGTCAAGTAGGTTTGGGTGAGTTGCCGTATGCCTCTGACTTAGTGCGTTTTATTCGTGAACATTCAGGTGATCATTTTCACATTGAAGTTGCGGCTTATCCTGAAATGCATCCACAAGCCGATCACTTTGATCAAGACATTAAAAACTTTGTCACCAAAGTAAATGCAGGTGCTAATGCTGCCATCACGCAGTTCTTTTTCAATCCAGATGCGTACTTCTACTTTGTAGAACGTATTCAAAAACAAGGTGTGAATATTCCTGTTGCACCCGGCATTATGCCAATTACTAATGCCAGCAATTTAATTCGCTTCGCAGATGGCACAGGTGCGGAAATTCCACGTTGGATTCGCAAACAATTGGCAACTTATGGTGATGACACAGCTTCAATCAAAGCCTTTGGTCATGAAGTGATTATTAAACTGTGCGAACGCCTGATTGCAGGTGGTGCACCAAGTTTGCATTTTTACACCATGAACAACACCGAACCGACTCGTCAATTAGTGACAGATCTTGGTTTGGCTTAAGCTGTATTTTTCATATTTATTGACTTGAACGAGTAATCCCTATGCCCCGTTTTTATATTGAGGCTGAATTAGCAGTAGATACACAAGTTGAACTGACTGAAACAGTATTTCATCACTGGGTGAAAGTACTACGCGCACAAGTCGGTGAAACCGCCACCTTGTTCAATGGGCAAGGTGGTGAATATGAAGTGGAACTGGTTGAAGTTACCAAAAAAACAGCGCAAGTGCAGATTAAAAGTTTTAATCCAGACAATCGCATCCCAAGCTTTAGCGCCTTATTAGGACAAGTAATGAGCAAAGGCGATCGTATGGATTATGCGATTCAAAAAGCGGTAGAGCTTGGCGTAACTAACATTCAGTTGCTCACCTCTGAACGCTGTGAAATGCGCTTAAAATATGACCGCGATCAAAAAAAATTAGATCATTGGCAAGGCATTGCCATTGCAGCCTGTGAACAATGTGGCATGAATATCGTACCGAAAATTTTAGCCCCACTACGTTTAGAGGACTGGCTGAATAGCGACCTTCCTGCCACCAAACTAGTGTTAGCACCGAATAAAGATCAAGTAGATGTACTAAACAATGCCAGTAAAGATTTGGCTTTATTAATTGGGCCTGAAGGTGGTTTAAGCGAAACAGAAATTAGCGCTGCCAATGCGGTTGGCTTTCAAAACTGGTGTATTGGTACTCGGGTATTACGCACTGAAACCGCACCTGTGGTTGCTTTAGCTCTCTTAAATTATCGCTTGGCTGAGTAATTTATCCGTTTTTACAGAAATCGATTGCCAATAACATTGCAATTTATAAAGTACAGGATTAATCTCGAACAATATATTAAAAAATTTGCATAAATTTAAACACAAAACAGCAATATTTTATGCATGAAAGTGATGTTATTTAAAAATATAAATGATGGAATCATTTAACTAGATTTTGGGGAAGTATGTCAGACGCTCAAGATGAATTGTTGCAGCAATACTTAGATGCTGCGCAAATCACCAATACCATTCGGCTTATTCGATTCTTTTTGGTCAGCATCCTGATTGTTTGCCTGTATGTGTTTTTTATTTATCAAATTTCTTTCTCACATTCATCACCCTACCTCAATATCTGGTTTATTCTCACTGAACTGACCATTGGTTCGTGTTTACTGCTCACAGCAGTTCACTTTAAAGCGGGACAATATCAACTCCAACAAGCACATCGTTGGTTAAAATTGGTGTGTTTCTTGATTGGAACAGCAATCGCGGTTGGGGTAAGTTTACTGTATTACTTTTTACCTCAGCAAAACCCTGAACTGAGCAACTATGAAGCGATTATTTTAGCGACCTTATTAATTATTGTGAGTCAAACCTTTGCCCTCACCTTTTTAACGCAGCGCTTGAGTTATTTTTGCTGGGTATTCATTCCAGTGATCACACCCTATATTGCCGCACAGTTTTTAGTTCACTCCGAAACTTCCGCTTTCTTTTTTCTCGCGACAAATTTTGCCTTAATTACCTTACTGATTTGTGCCAATACTTCAATGCACATGCATCGTCGTTTATCGAGCGTCTATTTTAAAAACGACCAATTAAAAAAAGCCGCAGAGCAACAAGTTGACTGGACAGATCAACTCCGCCAACAATTGCAAGTGGAAATGAACAAATCTAAAGATATTGAATTACAACTGCAATTTAACAATCAAATGCTGGAACAAAAAATTAGAGAACGTACCTTTGACTTAGAACAAACCCATCTACACTTAATCAATCAACAACATAGTTTAATTTTGGCACATGAAGCCGCAGGTATTAAAGCGTGGGACTGGAATATCCGAGAAAGAAGGATTGTCTTTGGCACTGGCTCACAGCAAACTCGTTTAAAAAATTCCAAAAAGCATCTGAATAAATTACAGCTATTAATTCACCGTGATGATATTGCACACCTTCATCAAACCATGAAAGAGCATTTACGTGGTCAGACAGAACGCTATCAAGCCACTTATCGCATTCAACATAATTCAGGTCAATGGTATTGGGTGCAAGATATTGGGCGGGTAATTGAGCGTGATCCTGTCACCAATAAACCTTTACGCATGGTCGGGGTTCGCCGTGACATTCACCAAGAACGAATTGGACAAGAGCGCTTAAAACTCACTGCCAGCGTACTTGAACAGGCAGCCGAAGGTATTTTTATTTTAGATGAAAACTTACGTTATATTGAAGCCAACCCATTCTATGCTCAAATGAGCGGATTTAAACGTGACCATATTTTAGGCAAATATCTGTTTGATTTAGTCAAATCCAACAAAGCAAATCCACGCATGACACAAGAGGAAATTGTTCAACAATTACTCAACAAGGGTGAATATCATACTGAAAAGAGTATAAAATTCCGCTCAGGAAAAGAATTAGAAGTTCGTTTGCATATCAATGCAGTCAAAGATGAGCAAAACCGTATTATTAATTATATAGGAATTGTGTCTGATTTAACCGAACATAAACTACAAGAACAGCGTTTATCCTATTTAGAAAATTATGATGCGCTGACCGATCTCCCCAATCGTTTTTATTATAATTATCAACTACATCAATATCTTATTTCACAGCAAGATTCATTGCAGCAATTGGCGGTCATTCGACTCAATATTGACCGTTTCAGACCTTTAAATGAATATTTAAGCAATAATGGTGGCGATGAATTACTCCGTCAAGTGGCGCAGCGTTTACGTATCACCAATGCCGAAGCGCTGTTTGTTGCACACTTAAATGGCGATGATTTTGCAATTGTTTATGAAATTTCTCATATTCGCCCTTCAATCGAAGAGCACTGTGAACGTATCACCAAAGCCTTTAATTTGCCGTTTAATGTACAGGGACAAGAACATATTATTACCCTATCGATGGGGGTTTCCCTCTATCCTGAACATGGACGCCAGTTGGATTATCTAAATAATTGTGCTGAACAAGCCTTGTCTGAGGCTAAGCGTTTAGGTGGCAATACCATTAAATATTACACTTTAGACAACACCAAACTGCTAGAGCAGGATGTACATTTAGAGCGTGACTTACGCCAAGCCATTAAAAATGATGAATTAATTGTATATTATCAACCTAAAATTGATTTCCATAATTATCAGGTGATCGGGTTTGAAGCATTGGTGCGCTGGCAGCATCCAACCAAAGGCATTATTCCACCCAACCTATTTATTCCTATTGCAGAACAAACCAGTTTAATTTCCGATATTGGTCGGGTTGTAATTCAACAAACTGCCAAGCAAATTCGTGAATGGAATCTGTTAGGTTTTGATCATATCCAAGTATCGGTTAATGTAGTTGCACAACAACTGCAACGTGGTCAATTGCTGCAAGATTTAGATGATGCGATTAATACCTATCAAATTTCAGGTGCAAGCTTAGAATTAGAAATTACCGAATCCTCTTTAGTGGAAAACTCCACAACCGTGAAGTCTTTATTAGATGAAATTAAACAACGTGATATTCATATCGCCTTAGATGATTTTGGTACAGGCTATTCTTCACTTTCTTACTTAACAGACTTCCCAATTGACAGTTTAAAAATAGACCGTAGCTTTGTTTCTAAAATTGGGAATACCAAACAAGAAGCCATTGTTAGTGCCATGATTGCTATGGGCAAAGCCATGGGCATGAGTGTGGTGGCTGAAGGGATTGAAACTGAGCAACAACTGCAATATTTGCAGAATTTAAATTGTGATATTGCGCAGGGGTATTTATTCTCTAGGCCTTTGCCTGAAAGTGAAGCGACCCAATTTCTAAAAGCCAATTTAGTATCGCGCGCTTATCGCTCTTTAATCTGAAACTAGACCCAAAAGCTCTAAGTTTGTTCTAAAAATAAACAGTGACGTCTGTGCTAAGGGGGCAAGTAATGGTATATTCGATAAGATTCATAAAAAAACCACCAGCATCGCTGGCCAACTTGTCACACACGGGATTCAGATGGACGATCAATCATTAAAACAGCAGGCACTTTACTATCATGAATTTCCAACACCAGGAAAAATCAGCGTTACTCCAAGTAAGCAGCTGGTCAACCAACGTGACTTAGCGCTCGCTTACTCACCAGGTGTCGCAGCACCATGTTTAGAGATTGAACGTGATCCTTCAACAGCTGCACTTTATACCGCTCGCGGTAACTTGGTTGCTGTCGTTAGTAACGGTACAGCAGTATTAGGTTTAGGTAATATCGGTCCTTTGGCGTCTAAACCTGTGATGGAGGGTAAAGGCGTACTCTTTAAAAAGTTTGCTGGTGTCGATGTATTTGACATCGAAATTGCTGAAAATGATCCAGACAAAATTGTAGATATTGTTGCAGCATTAGAACCAACTTTTGGTGGTATCAACCTTGAAGACATCAAGGCGCCAGAATGTTTCTACATTGAGCAAAAACTTCGTGAACGCATGAATATTCCTGTGTTCCACGATGACCAACACGGTACGTCAATCATTGTAGGTTCTGCCCTACTCAATGCCTTGTTACTTAACGGCAAGAAAATTGAAGAAATCAAAATCGTTGCTTCAGGTGCAGGTGCAGCCGCACTGTCTTGTTTAGACCTGTTATGTGCATTGGGCGCGAAAAAAGAAAATATCATTGTTGCGGATTCGCGTGGTCTAATCACCACCAAACGTGAAGGTTTGGATGACTCGAAAAAACGCTATATGCAAGACATTGAAGGAACGCAACTTGCTGATGTAATTAGCGGTGCGGATATGTTCCTTGGTCTTTCTGCAGCGGGTATCTTGACCAAAGCTATGGTCAAAGAAATGGCTGAAAATCCAATTATCTTTGCTTTGGCTAACCCAGACCCAGAAATCTTGCCTGAACATGCGCATGAAGTACGTCCAGATGTGATTATGGCAACAGGTCGTTCGGATTATCCGAACCAAGTTAACAACGCACTTTGCTTCCCGTATATTTTCCGTGGTGCATTAGATGTTGGCGCAACTACCATCAACGAAGAAATGAAAATTGCTTGTGTACACGCAATTGCACGCATGGCACACATTGAAGCAGATGCAGCAACTTATGGTGAAAAATCTGCATCATTTGGTCGTGACTATTTAATTCCACGCCCACTTGATCAGCGTTTAATTCTTGAAATTGCACCTGCAGTTGCTCAGGCAGCAATGGATTCAGGTGTAGCAAGTCGTCCAATTCAAGACTTCTCTGCATACCGTCAGCGTTTGTCTGAGTTTGTATATAACTCGGCATTTATGATGAAGCCTATTTTTGCTCAAGCAAAAACTGACCCTAAGCGTATTGCTTATGCAGAAGGTGAAGACTTACGCGTACTTCGTGCAGTACAAATTGCAGTGGATGAAGGCTTGGCTAAACCAATCCTTGTAGGTCGTACCTCAGTGATTGAAGCGAACATTAAAAAGCTAGGTTTACGTCTGGAACATGGCGTGAATATGGAAATTGTAGATCAGGAAAAAAACCCGAACTACGAAAAATTTGCAGATGATTACTACACCATCATGCAGCGTAAAGGCGTTACACCTGAATACGCGCAGCGTGAAGCACGTCGTCGCTCTACCCTCATTGCAGCAATGTTAGTGAAACATGGTTTAGCCGATGGTATGTTATGTGGTACTTATTCTAGCTACGATATTCACCTTGATTTCGTAAAAAATGTGATTGGTCTAAAAGAAGGTCGTACTAACTTCTTTACCCTTAACGCATTGATGCTTGAAGATCGCAACTTGTTCATTGCCGACACTTATGTCAACACAAACCCAACTGCTGAACAGTTGGCTGAAATGACACTTTTAGCGGCTGAAGAAGTACGCCGTTTTGGTATGACACCACGCGTTGCTCTACTTTCTCACTCAAGTTTTGGTTCTGACCAACAAGACTCTAGCGCACAAAAAATGCGTAAAGTCTTTGAAATCTTGAGTGAGATTGCACCTGAGCTTGAAGTTGAAGGTGAAATGCACGGTGATGCAGCATTAGACGAAAATATCCGTCATTTTGCTTTCCCGAACTCACGCTTCAAAGGTTCTGCAAACTTGTTGATTATGCCGAACTTAGATGCTGCCAATATTTCATTTAACTTGTTGAAATCGACTTCAGGTAACAATGTTACGATTGGCCCTATCTTGTTAGGTGCAGCAAAACCTGTACATATCTTGACGCCAACTGCTACGACACGTCGTGTTGTGAATATGACTGCCCTCACTGTTGCTGAAATTCAACAAACAGCACAAGTGAAAGCATAAACCTATATTTCTGAGTGACTGACTCAGAATTATAGACTTGAGAAAACCTCTATTCTGTAGCATGATTGCTTGAAGAATAGAGGTTTTTTCATGCAAGTTTATTTAGTAGGCGGTGCAGTTCGAGATCACTTACTCGGGCATCCCTATCACGAAAAAGATTATGTTGTCGTTGGCGCAACGCCCGAACAACTTTTGGCTCAAGGCTTTCAACCTGTGGGCAAAGACTTCCCTGTTTTTCTTCATCCTGAAACCAAAGATGAATATGCACTTGCTCGCACTGAGCGCAAATCTGGACACGGTTATCACGGTTTTGAATTTCATACCGACCCAAGCGTGACCTTAGAAGAAGATTTAATCCGTCGTGATTTAACCATTAACGCCATGGCAATGGATAGTGATGGCAATGTCTACGACCCTTACGGTGGACAGCAAGATCTGTGCAATAAAGTGCTGCGCCATGTTTCCAATGCTTTTGTAGAAGACCCGTTACGGGTGCTGCGTATTGCTCGTTTTGCAGCACGTTATCATGCTTTAGGCTTTGTGGTTGCACCTGAAACCTTGTTATTAATGCAAGAGTTGGCAGAATCTGGTGAGTTACATGCGCTGACACCTGAACGCGTATGGAAAGAAACTTCACGTGCCTTAATGGAAGCACGTGCCGACGTTTATTTTGAAACATTGCGTGCCTGTGGTGCTTTAAAAGTTTTATTTCCTGAATTAGATGCTTTATTCGGTATTCCACAGCGTCCTGAATATCACCCTGAAATTGACAGTGGTGTGCACACCATGATGTCACTACAACAAGCCTGTCGTGCCAATTACTCACTCGATGTACGCTTTGCAGTGTTATTGCATGATTTAGGCAAGGCCTTGACCCCTGCCGATGAATTACCACGGCACATTATGCATGAAGAACGTGGGATTCGACCTGTAACGGAAGTGTGTGAACGCCTGCGCGTACCGACCAATACCAAACAACTTGCACTTGCTGTATGTAAAGAGCATTTAAAATGCCACCAAGCATTGAGCTTAAAGCCTGGCACGTTATGGCGCTTATTACAGCGTTTGGATGTCTTGCGTCGTCCTGAGCGTGTAGAAGCCTTTGTACAAGCCTGTGAATGTGACTCTCGTGGGCGTTTAGGTTTGGAAGATCGTGACTATCCGCAAGCGAGCTATATTTTGGAAGCGATTCAAGTGGTACGCAGCATTAAGGCGCAAGACTTACCTGCCGATGTCCAAGGCCCCGATATTGGTGAAATGCTGATTGAACGACGCATTAAAGCGATTGAGCAATTAAAGGCACGTCACTTGGCTGCTACTGCTTAGGCTATTTAAGTCTATAGAACGTCATTACATGCGTTCTTTGATCTATCATTCTTAACCTATTTAAGTCAGCCTAAATTTCTGATCGAAAAGCCGTAATCTTCTAAAATATAGAAGCTACGGCTTTTTAGCTCAAATAAATCCTTCTTGAAATAAGAAACTGTCTTTTGCTTTTAGGCAAGCTGCGCAGGAAAGCTAATCACTTGCTCTAAACGCATCTGCTCAGTTGCAATCATCAATAAGCGATCTATGCCCAAGGCGATACCTGAACATTCAGGCATGTTCGGCAACGCAGCCAATAAATATTCATCAATTGGCATCACATGTAAACCAAGTTGTGCGCGTTCTGCATTATCGGCTTCAAAACGAGAACGCAGCACAGTAGCATCAATCAATTCATCATAGGCATTGGCAAGCTCTAAACCTTCGATATATAGCTCAAAACGGGCTGCGACCAATTCCCCATCATCATCTGTTCTGGTTTTAGCCAAAGATGCTAATTCAGGTGGAAAATCGGTTAAAAATACAGGAGCATCAAAGCCCAAACTTGGTTCTACAAAATGTGAAAACAATAGGTCGATGTAGCCTAGACGGTCATCACCCAAATCCAGATGCAAACCCACACGATGACAGCAGTCTTTCAATTGTTGCAGACTTGCCTGTAAAGGATTTAAATCCAAACGATCCATAAATGCGTGTTTATAACTCAACACTGTTGGACGTACTTCGCCAAAGCGTTGTTTTAACGTCAGATTAAGTAAATCTGTCACCTCAAACATAAGCTCTTTCAGGCTAAATTCGGGACGATACCATTCCAACATGGTAAATTCGCTGTTGTGTTTACGTCCATGCTCATCATCACGAAAGACTTTGCAAATTTGATAAATAGCACCACTACCACTGGCCAATAAACGCTTCATGGCAAATTCAGGTGAGGTCTGTAAATAGTGCGTATGCAATTTGCCCTGCACATGGCGCTGTGCTTGCACTGAAGCCAAATGTACATCTGTCACTCCTGCCTGTGACAAAATTGGCGTTTCAACTTCAAGTACTTCACGTTCCGCAAAAAACTGGCGTATTTGTGCATACAATTGTGCACGTGCGCGCATGCTGTTTAAGTCGCAAGTTGGTTGATATTGGAGATTTGAACTCATGCTTGCGGGCCTCCGTGTGCTGCCCATTCACGACGCAGAGGATAGGTTTTTCTTAAATGATCAAAAGCCTGCTGCTCAACTTTGCCCGCTTTGACACAGGCACGTAAATTGGCATCATCCTGTGCAATATCATAAATTTGACTTAAATGTGCATGCAGACTATTTTTCAAATCTTGGGTTTTGAAATATTGCGCGCAGCTTGGCAATTGAGTTTCAAATTGTTTTGTGGCATCTAAACCAAAATTTTCACAAAAAGCCTGATAAATCATTTGTGTGCCGCGTGCCTTGCCTTCTAGGCTATACCCTGCAATATGCGGGGTTGCCAAAGCAAGCAAATCTAATAATTCTGCAGAGATTTCAGGTTCATATTCAAAAACATCTAATACCACTAAACGCTGAGTATGTTGAATATCCTGCATTAAAGCCGCTTCTTCTACCACTGGCCCACGCGCTGAATTAATCAGAATGGCTTGAGGCTTCATACATGCCAAACGCGCTGCATTAATTAAATGATGAGTAGGATGTTCACCAGTTTCTGTTAATGGCACATGAATGGAAATTGCATCTGCCTGTTGTAATAGTGCATCTAAGTCACATTGCTGCACATTGGGCAACTGCACAAATGGATCGTATGCGATGACATCCCAACCTAATAATTGTGCCATTTTGACCAAGCGAGAGCCGACATTGCCCAGTCCAATAATGCCAAGTTTAAAGTTTTGATTGGCATGTAGTAATTCAGGCTCGAGATGAAGCAATGCGGTAATCACATACTCACTCACCGCCTGCGCATTACAACCTACCGCATTTGACCATGCAATGCCCTGCTGCTCGATGGCTGGGATATCAAGGTGGTCTGTGCCAATGGTCGCGCTGCCAATAAATTGAAGCGCGGTCTGTTGAATCAATGCTGCATTCACTTGGGTGACGGAACGAACTAGCAGCGCATCAGCATCTTGCACATCTTGATGCGTTAGACGGCGTCCAGCCTTGTGCTCTATTTCTGCCAAATCTGCAAAGAAATAATCGGTATATGCCAGATTTTCATCTGCAATGATTTTCATAACGCCATCCCATGTGTGTTTGCTTGTTTATGATAGCTTGAGTTGTCTAGGATGACTATGATTGTTGAGATTAATGCAGAATTGTTGAACAGCAAGCCGACGATTCATTTAGGTGGAAACATGCACGTCTATATAAAAGTTGCATATTCACAGCAAAAAAATCAGCCACCCGAAGGTGGCTGACTGCTATAGATTAAGCGAGTTAAATCTTAACCAATAAATTTACGCGCATTGCGGAACATACGTAACCATGCACCATCTTCAGTCCATTCTTCAGGTTTCCAAGAAAGTTGAAGCGCACGGAAATTACGTTCAGGGTGCGGCATCATAATTGTTGCACGACCATCTTTTGAAGTTACGCCTGAAATACCTTCTGGCGAACCATTCGGGTTCATTGGATAATGTTGAGTCGCATTTCCGTGGCTATCGACATAACGTAAAATCACTTGGTTGCCTGCGTTCAAGGCTGCCAAATTAGCTTCTGGTGCAACGACGCGACCTTCACCATGTGCCACTGCGATTGGTAAAATCGAGCCTTCCATATCTTGCAATAATACAGAGTTTGATTTTTCCACACGGACGTTAACGCTACGCGCTTCAAACACTTCTGAAGTATTGCGATGGAAACGTGGCCACGCTTCTGCACCTGGAATGAGTGGTGCTAATTGTGACAACATTTGACAACCGTTACAGATACCCAGTGAGAACGTTTCTTGACGGTTAAAGAATTTCTCAAACTGGTCGCGTAATTTCGGGTTGAACAAGACTGACTTCGCCCAGCCACCGCCAGCACCTAATACGTCACCGTAAGAGAAACCACCACACGCCACTAAGCCTTCAAAGTCGTCTAAATCGACACGCCCTGCAAGCAAGTCACTCATGTGTACGTCAACGGTGTTAAAGCCGACTTTGTCAAATGCTGCCGCCATTTCTACATGACCGTTTACGCCTTGTTCACGTAAAATCACCATGTTAGGACGACGTGTGTTGATGTATGGCGCTTCAACTGGCTCATTTAAGTCAAATGTCGGTTGAGCAATTAAGCCTTTGTGGTTTTTGTCTGTGATCAAAGCAAATTCTTGATCAGCAGTTTCTGAGTTGTCACGTAAACGCTGGATTTGGTGTGATACTTCACTCCAAGCCGCTTGCAAATCGGCACGTTCAAGCACCAAGCCATTTACAGCAAGTTGGTCTGTGCTATTAACTGTACCGACTACCGAAATCGCATCTTTCAAAGTAGATGCAGCAACTTCAGCAGCTAAGTTAGCCCAGTCTGCTTTAGAGATTTGTAGTACTGCACCAATTTCTTCAGCAAACAATGCCGCAACAGATTGATCTTCTAACGCCACACCTAAACGTGAAGCGAACATCATTTCTGTTACAGTTGCCAATAAACCACCATCACCAATGTCGTGATAAGCTTGAATCAAGCCACGGTTATTCCAGTCTTGTACCAAAGCAAAGAATGCTTTGAATTCGTCAAAGTTATCGACATCTGGTGTTACTGAACCAATAGCTTTATACACTTGCGCTAAAATTGAACCGCCTAAACGGAACTGACCTTTAGACAAGTCAATACGTACCAATACTGAATCGGTATTTTTCAATTCAGGGGTTAGTGTTTTACGTACATCGGTCACTGGTGCAAATGCAGTAATTACACCTGACATTGGTGAAGTTACAGATTTATCAACACCTTCGTCATTCCAAGTGGTACGCATAGACAATGAGTCTTTACCTACTGGAATTGCAATTCCTAGCGCAGGACACATTTCCATACCAATGGCTTTTACACCTTCAAACAAAGCTTGGTCTTCGCCTTTTTGACCTGCTGCTGCCATCCAGTTTGCAGATAATTTAATGTCGCTGATCTGGTCAATTTTGGCTGACATGATATTGGAAATAGATTCTGCCACTGCCAAACGCGCAGATGCTGCAGGGTTTAATAAAGCTACAGGTGGACGTTCACCCATCGCCATTGCTTCACCTGTAAAGCCTTGCAAGCTGGTAGTGGTTACTGCTGCATCTGCAACAGGCACCTGCCATGGGCCAACCAACTGATCACGTGCAACCATACCTGTAATTGAACGGTCACCAATCGTGATTAGGAATGATTTAGAAGCAACAGTTGGATTCTTGATGACACGGTAAATCGCATCTTTCAGATCAGTAACTTGAGCTGCATCAAAATCATCACCTTGACGCTCAATGCTTTCATAAGAACGGCTCATGCGTGGCGTACCACCTAACAAGACCTGCATTGGCATATCTACAGCTTTGTTATTGAACAGTGGATCTTCAACCGTTAAATGACGCGCTTCTGTCGCTTCACCCAATACTGCAAACGGACAACGCTCACGCGCACAGATTGATTCAAATAATTCTAAAGAACTTGGACGGATGGCCAATACATAACGCTCTTGCGCTTCGTTTGACCAAATTTCCATTGGTGACATGCCTGGTTCTAAAGATGGAATCTTACGCAAATCAAGTACAGCACCTAGTTCGTGATCATTCACCAACTCAGGCATTGCGTTCGAAATACCACCTGCACCCACGTCATGCACTGATACGATTGGGTTAGCATCTTCCAAACGCCAGCATGTATCAATCACTTCTTGGCAACGGCGTTCCATTTCTGGGTTTTCACGTTGTACTGAAGCGAAGTCAAGATTTTCACCCATGGTTCCGCTATCTACAGAAGATGCAGCGCCACCGCCTAAACCGATCAACATCGCAGGGCCGCCTAAAACGATTAATAAATCGCCTGGCTGAATTGGGTCTTTTTCGACATGGTCTGGACGAATGTTGCCGTAACCACCTGCAATCATGATTGGTTTATGGAAGCCTTTTACTTCACCATTCACGTTTTGCTCGAAAGTACGGAAGTAACCATTTAACGCAGGACGACCAAATTCGTTGTTAAACGCTGCACCGCCCAATGGGCCTTCAATCATAATTTGTAATGGCGATGCCATACGTGAAGGCTTGCCATAGTTTTCTTCCCAAGGCTGTTCAAAACCAGGAATATTTAAATTCGATACTGTAAAGCCTGTTAAACCTGCTTTTGGTTTACCACCACGACCTGTCGCGCCTTCATCACGGATTTCACCACCCGAACCTGTCGCAGCACCTGCAAATGGTGCAATTGCAGTTGGGTGGTTGTGTGTTTCCACTTTCATAAGAATGTGGGCAGCTTGGCTCTTATATTTATAAACGTAGTGACCTGTTGCAGCATCTTTTTTCGGATAGAAACGCTGCGTATCAAAACCAACAATCACCGAAGCGTTGTCTTTGTAAGCCGACAATACGTCTGTTGGTGATTCTTTATAAGTATTTTTGATCATTTGGAACAATGACAATGGCTGTACTTCGCCATCAATTGTCCATTCAGAACCAAAGATTTTGTGACGGCAGTGCTCAGAGTTGGCTTGTGCAAACATCATCAATTCAATGTCATGCGGATTACGGCCTAACTTGATAAATGCTTCGGTTAAATAATCAATTTCTTCATCAGACAAGGCAAAACCAAACTCACTGTTGGCTTTTACCAATGCCGCTTTGCCTTCACCCAAAATATCAATGCTATTTAAAGGTTTTGGTTCAGTTTCAACAAATAACGCTGCAGCATCGTTAATGTGGTTAAACACACTTTCGGTCATGCGGTCATGCAATACTTGTTTTACTTCGTTTGAAACGTCTGTAATACCTTTTAAGGTAAACAAAACACCGCGTTCTAGGCGGTGTACAGGCGTATTACAGTTGGCAAAAATATCGGTTGCTTTTGATGACCAAGGAGAAATTGTGCCCACACGTGGTGTCACTAAAATTTGAACTTCATCACTTGCAGCTTGGCGTAATTCAAAAGATGCACCATCGTTTAAAAGCTGTAAAGCAGATTGCTGTTGTTGCTCGTCGAGCGCTTGGTCAAATAAATAAACCCATTGGCTATCGAAAGATTGAACAGAACTCATTGACGCTAAACGGTTTAAGAGTTGAGTTTTCTTAAAAGATGAATGTGCAGGTGCACCGGCAACGATAAACATGCTGATTTTGGCTCCACGGGCTGATCTTTTGGACCATGCCACAATGTGACTTGAAGAGAGCGCATATTCTACTGTGAAATGCCATAATCAGCTAGATGGAAAATGGTTTTCTTGGCGCGTTTCGGCAGTAAAACTTCCGAATGTTGATTTAAAGCCTCTATTTCAGATCAATGTATTCAAGATTCGTGCTTTAAATTGCACAAAGCACTCTCACTGTGGAAATTACTGAATGATTGATGCTGTTTTTATTTTCTATGCCATCTGTTTACACACAGATGCTCTAAAGATCAGGACATGACGCTCAACTTCCGCCTTGCTCAATATCAACTAATCAAAGCACCTCAAATTCAATACGTCGATTTTTCTTACGTCCTTGTGGCGTTGTATTGTCTGCGACAGGCTGATTAGAACCTTGACCTTCGGTGCTTAAATGCGTTATCGCAATACCTTTATCGATCAAATAATTTTTTACCGCGCCTGCACGTGATTGGCTTAACACTATATTTTTATGCGCATCGCCCGAACTGTCTGTATGTCCAACAATTTTCACTTTTTGGGTGCCAACTTGCTTCAATGCCACAGCCATTTCATCCAGAATTTTTTGCCCTACGTCAGTCAAAATTGCACTGCCCGATTCAAACTCAACAATCCTGTTTTTGAGCGCAGCATCCAGCATTTTTTGTTCATACTGACTCCCCGAAAGCTGTGTGTTCAAACGATAAGGCTGCTGTACCAAAGCCTGAAAATTTGCTGTCGTGGCTTGAATTTGATGAGCAGCATTCACTTTTCCTTTCAAATCAACTTGAGTCCCTTTCACACGTAACTGCCCTTGAGAAATCTTTTTTAACTCTGCTGTAATCATACGAGTGACTGAATCATCCCAACCATTCGGTGCAGCAACTGCACGGACTTGAATTTTATCTAACACCTGCGTTTCACCATACACAGCTTGCATTTTCGCCAAAATGGCTTGTTTACTTGCTTCGTTTGGCACCACACCTTCTATAACAATGGGCGCTGCATAGATCAAATGACTTTGGACTAAAAAACACAAGCCAATAAGTAGACTTACGCGAATACGTTTTTGATTATTTTTCATATTTATTTATCTAAAAAAGTTTGCCTAAACAGCTTCAAGGCTTGGTTAAGATTTAACTGCCGCTGACAAAGTAATTGTTCCAATGTTGCAAGACCTGCATTTTGTTCTAAATAAGCATCAATCCAAGTGGCTTGAATTAAAGAAACCCAATGTTCACCCTGCATATTTTGAATAAATAGATCGCGCAGCGTCATGACATCAGCCCCCTGAAAATCAATGATCAAAATGGGTGCCTCAAAATGTAGTATCCCCAGCAAAATTTCAGTATGATGCGCGCCTAAAAACCGCCCGATCATGCCCATCCAAAATGCTGCGATTTCAAAGCAATATCGCGGATGATTCAGCGGTAAAATCATCACTTTGTTTAAACGACGAGTGCCATTTTTGAGGACGGGTTGCAGTAAAAGTCCCAACCCAATCATACTCTGAGCCAAGTCATTGACACTGATTTTCATTAATTGTGCCAATGAATGCGTGCTGTGTTTTTCATAAAAGTCTTGGTATTCTTCTGCACTCAAAAGTTGAACCCTATTCGGCAATTGATTCAACAGTTCAAATGACATATTGGGATCACGGATATTGCTTAAGACCTGATTGCGTTGCAATAAATCAGTCCAAATAGCTTTGTAAAAAAACGGCACAAATAATAACTTTTGACTCGGCTGTTCGACCTCAAACAACTGCCCCAGTAGCATTGGAAATGCCCGCCCCGAGCTATCTTGGCTCGCCTTTAAATTAACAGCTAAAAACATTGGTTCTGCTGGATGGGCAATCAAAAAATCTAAAGCAGGCAAAGTTGCATAACGCTGTTTAAAATCTGCGCTCTGCATGGCATGTTCCAGTGCATTACTAATCCACTGATCGAGCTGCTGAATGAGTTCCGATTGCCCTTTAGACTTTATAAAATCACCACGGGCAGGTATTTTTCCATAATATAAAGGTACGGTTTTTACTGCTTGCATACCCACCACGCCTTTTGCCAAGTGTTATTTCTCTTGATCATTGCGGAACGCCTCCCACTTGTGCAGACATTGTAGTTTTAGACTGCGTAGCCGCTGTTTGTGCGGGACTCATTGCTGTCGTTTGTGCAGCAACCACAAGAAGTGCTTTGGTCGTGGTGACTTGATCGACCAACTGCAACCCCACATAACCACGACTTGAACCAATATTGCCCGAGCTATGTCCGCTAATGAGTCGGAAATTCACTTTTAAAGATAAAGATGGTTCCGTTTTACTGACCCAAGTCATTTCAAAGTGACCGTTTTGCTCTTTGCGCTGTGCAGCATCAATTAAACGGTTAATGCCATATTCGCCCGGTGCTTCAAAAATAGTATGCGACTGACCGTTTAAATCGACTGCACTAATACGCACGCCGGGAATTGCGCCTGGATTGGGCCACACAAAGTTGACCCATTGTTGAATTCCATTTTCAAACTGCATTCGCTGACCATCAATATCGATGCTATACGATAAAAATTGTGGGTGCTGTAATGGATAAAATTGGAAATTGGATTGATTTGAAACAGCAGATGTTGCAGGCTGATCTAAACGTCCTGTTGCCATACCATGAATTGGCGCAACATATTGCGGAAATGCCATCACAAACTGAGGATTTAAATTTAAGCCTAAATCTTTCCATGTTTTTGAAGTTAAGACATAACCACGACGAATCAACAACGGATCTAAAGTGTCTTTGACAAAGCCAGCAATACTTCCTGTTTCACCAAAAATTTGTCCCATTTCCTGACTGGTTGCCTGTAAAGTCCCCCCTGAATGAAATGGATATTTCTGACCTAAATGTGTTGCAAACGGTTGATAGGCTTGAATACGCCATAATTTATTAATTTCATCTTGTGTCGGTACAATTAAACTTGCAAAAGATTGAGTTAGCGGTGTCATCAACAGTTTTTGTAATAATTGTTGGTCAGCCTCTTTTAAACCCACCATCATTTTTTCATCGACATATTTTTGCGTTGTATTAAAGACCGAGTTTTGATCATGGATGGTTTGTTTGAACAATGCCATTGCACTTGGTCCAATTTCCCCTGCCGTTTGAAGATCATTTAACTTGCTGCGCACCTGTGCAAGGTTGTTCATATACACATCAAACAGAGATTGATCCTGTAAATCGTCACGTTTACGCAGCAGTTGATAAAACATTTGGTATTCTTGAGAAATCGCACCTTGCGCTTTTAGAGCTGCCTGCGCTGCAGCTTTGTCATTAGATTGACGCAGCACTTTGTCTTTAAACCACGCCATAAATCCTTGTTCAGGCACAGCAAGTTCAGCTTGCACAATTGGATTATCCCAATTGGTTTCCACTGCAATACGTTGCAATAACTTGCGAATTGGCGAGTTTTGCGGCTCTCCCAACAGATCAAGCTGTTTCACTTGCTGATTGAACTGATCTGTTTTTGCATAATGGATGCCATTTAGAAATTTCTTCCATTCACTCACATATTCTTGCTGATACAAGCTCAGCAATTGTTTACGGATTTGTTCAGGACTTCCTGAAAAAGTTAGATCATCCGACTGATGACTATTGAGCACCCAATCTTTGCTGTCCGTTGGCTGATTGGCTACCTGATCAATGGCTTGTTCGACATATTCATTCCACGCCTGCTGCGTAAAAATACCAGGCAAAGCATGACTGCCTAAAACAATGCGACTGTGTTGCTCCCCCACAATTTGACTGACCGTAAGTGCAGGAAAACGTACTGCTGCACGCATTTTTATTTCGTTATATACCCGATCTCGTGCAGGCATTCCCTGAATGACCGACAACAGCACTTGACGAGTTTGATCGACCATTTGTGCATCGCTTTCCAGTACAGGAAAATCGTCCTGATGAGCGAGTGTCATGGCATAAGACAGGATTTTTTCTGCCTGCTGAATCATGTCCGTACGTGGCATTTCTCCACGATGGGCATCCAACCAAGTGCGCCAAAAACGTGAAATCTGATCACTTAAATGACTGCTCTCCCGATATTCAGGATTCGTCAGCATTAAATAAGCCTTTAACGCATTATAAGCATCTTGCGGATTTTGCACGGAAGGCTCTAAATATGGTTGAGTTTTCGCAACTTGCTGCGTTTTTGCATGTATATGATGCGCTTTGAGTGTTGCCGCATCTTGTTGGACACGCTGTAAGTATTGCGCGATATTTTGCTGGGTTGGCAACAATACAATCTGCTGAACGCCTTTTAGATATTCAACTTTGAGCTGTTCGCGTAACTTCTTGCCCTGATATAAGCCAAAACTGAACTTAAGTGGACGTTGTTCGGAAAACCCATCCAACTGTTGCAGACGTGCTTGTAAAATTAATAAGCTTTCGAGTTGTGTGGATAAAACCTGTCCAAAAGTTTTTTCCAGTCGTATAACTTGATCTAAGTCTGCCTGAACATCGGCAATGAGTTGTTGGTTATGACGATATGACCACACCCAAACACTGAGCAACAATCCAACACCAAGTAATGCAGCAGTAAACGCCATATATCGCTGACGTTTTTTCGCAGGATTAATATGTTGTTTCACCAAATGTTGATCACGCAAAATCACATTGGAAAACAAACCTTGTAAAAAATAACCATGATTTGGGGCAATCGAACTTTTTTCTTCGTCCTGAAAAGGGCTTGCAAGCTGCTGCAGTTGAAATTCTTGTGCAATACTTTCTGTCATCGGGCTTTCGATGCTGCATTCCTGTAAAGCACTGGTAAAATAAAAACCTCGAAAAACAGGTTGGAATTGATACGGATTATCTTCAAATAAAGTACCAATAAAACTTTTTAATGCTGGCTTTAAGGTTTTAAATTCCATCGGGTGAGAGTTATCGTTTGAAGGATAAAAAAAGAATAGGGATTCAGCCACAGGTTGAAACTTAATACGAGATCAAAGGGGTCAGTTTTAAATTGCCGTTGACAGAGTTCTTGAAAGGCTGGCAGGGCTATCTAGTCTGTGATGATTACAGTGGTTATAAAGCACGCTTCAAATCAGGCCAGGTCATTGAGGTGGGCTGCATGGCCCATGCACGTCGTAAATTCCATGAACTGCATGTGACCGGGAAAAGTCAGGTCGCTGAACAGGCATTAGTGCTGATTCAGAAACTGTATGCCATAGAAGCAGAACTCAGGAAAAAGACGGATGGTACAGCGGAAGACCGCCGCGAATACCGACAACAGCATAGCCAACCGGTGATGCAACAACTATATGAATGGCTCAACCAACATCATCTGACGGTGCCATCGAGTTCTCCCACCGCCAAGGCCATCAATTACACTCTGAAGCGTTGGCCAGCCTTAAGCCGTTATCTGGATGATGGCAATCTACCGATATGCAACAATTGGGTAGAGAATCAGATGCGTCCCTGGGCGTTGGGGCGCAAGAACTGGCTGTTTGCAGGTTCGCTGCGCAGTGGTCAGCGAGCGGCGAATATCATGACTTTAATCCAGTCAGCAAAGCTGAATGGCTTGGATCCGTATGCCTATTTAAGTGATGTGCTGAAAAGGCTGCCGACACATAAAGTGACCCAAATTGAAGAATTGCTGCCGCACCGCTGGAAACCTGAATCGAATTAAAAAAAGCTATGGGGTTCAGCGGATGCTTACTGTACTGAAAAGGCTGCCGACGCATAAAGCGACCCAAATAGAAGAATTACTGCCACATCGCTGGAAATCCAACTCAAATTAAAAAATAGGCATGGGGTTCAGCGGACGCTTACATTTAATTTTTCTAGCCCGTTGAAAAGCATTACAATTGATCGCCATTTGTTCAATATTTGAAGGAAGTACTTGTAATAACTGTTGAAAATGAATCATGATACGCCACGGTAGTTGTGTTTTGTGTTAGCGCATTAATAAATACAACCACCTTTTTTATTTTTCAAGCGATAATTATAATATATTTCAACAATTTAAGCCTTAAGTTGGCGCGTATGCCATCATGGGTCTTATGCACCTTGTTCTTCATATCATAAAATTTTTCATCGGTGCCATAGAGATCAATAGCTACATACTTCAAAAGCCCTTCCCAATTAAAAGAGTTATTTAAATATCGAAGACTTAGACCAGTACCCACAAATAAAACTGGGTGATTCTTGTAACTACTAACAAACTCAAAAATGTCCATAACTTAACTTCTAAATTGTTGTTCTGAAGATAAGCACATCTTATATATTAGAAACAATTCAAGCAATTTGATAATTAGTATTTCAAAATTAAATATTTTTTGCTTACTACAGGCTTACGTTGCATAACCCTAGAAACAACAAAGCCCTGAATATGTCAGGGCTAAGTCATTGATATTTGGCGGAAGCGGTGAGATTCGAACTCACGGAGGACTCGCGCCCTCGTCGGTTTTCAAGACCGGTGCATTAAACCGCTCTGCCACGCTTCCATGTGGGCCATGATACGAAGCTTTTGATTTGATGACAAGTAAAAAATACCACTCAAGCACTCAAGTGAATATTGTTTCACCAAATCAGCGCTAAAGTTCATCAAAACAACAGCATAGCCACCTCACTTTTTAAAGTTTAGCAGCCAATTCAGCCCCTTCACGAATCGCACGTTTTGCATCTAACTCTGCAGCAAGCTTTGCACCACCAATAATATGATAGTTAGCCAAAGTATTTTCATCTGCCGCAGGCATTAAATCTTTAACCGACTCCTGCCCTGCACAGACTACAATGCTATCTACACGTAACAATTGGTCTTGACCTGCCATTTCAATCCACAAGCCTTCATTGCTGATGGCTTTATATTGCACACCACGTAGCATACGCACCGCATGTTTTTTCAACTGTGCACGATGTACCCATCCTGAAGTTTTACCCAAACCTGCACCTAAAGCTGTCGTCTTACGTTGCAATAAATAAATTTCACGGACTGGGGGATGAACTTCTGGAGCAAGCATACCACCTTCAGTCACATAGTTAGGATTCGGATCGACTCCCCACTCACGCTGCCAATCTGCCAAAGGCTGCGGTTGTGGCTGATGTTCAGGTTTCAGTAAAAACTCCGACACATCAAAACCGATACCGCCTGCACCAATCACAGCGACTTTTTGTCCAACAGGTGCACCACGTAATACTTCTGCATAAGACAATACTTGCGGTGCATCGCTGCCTTCAATTTTTAAAGCACGTGGTACTACACCTGTTGCAATGACCACTTCATCAAAACCTTCACGTTCGAGTTGCTCGCGGTTGACTTTGGTATTTAAACGCAAATCGACCCCAGTTTTTTCAATTTGCACTTTAAAGTAGCGAATGGTTTCGTGAAATTCTTCTTTGCCCGGCACGACTTTTGCCAAGTTGAATTGACCGCCCACTTCGTTGCTGGCTTCAAATAAAGTCACATGGTGCCCACGACTAGCAGCAACTGTAGCAGCAGACATTCCCGCAACACCACCACCGACAACTGCAATACGCTTCGGTTGCTTGGTTTTTTCATAGACCAATTCAGTTTCATAGGCTGCACGCGGATTGACCAAACAAGTCGCACGCTGATTTTTAAAGGTATGATCTAAACACGCTTGGTTACAGGCAATACAGGTGTTAATTTCATTGACACGATTGGTCGCAGTTTTATTGACCCAAAACGCATCTGCCAACAATGGTCGTGCCATTTGAATCATATCAGCTTTACCCGCTGCCAATATTTCTTCTGCAGTATCAGGCATATTAATACGGTTGGATGCAATTACAGGAATCTCAACGTGTTTTTTCACTTCTGCGGTGTAATCAACAAAAGCTGCGCGTGGCACAGAAGTCACGATGGTTGGAATGCGCGCTTCATGCCAGCCAATCCCTGTATTGAGCAAGTTCACACCCGCATGCTCTAAGGCTTTGGCAACGGTAATCACTTCGTGCATGGTATTGCCATCGTGGACTAAATCCAGCATCGACAAGCGGAAGCAGATAATAAATTTTTCACCCACTTCGGCGCGAATGGCTTTGACTACTTCTAAAGCAAAACGCATACGGTTTTCAATCGTACCGCCCCATTGGTCTTCACGCTGATTCACATGACGGCTTAAAAACTGATTCAGTAAATAGCCTTCCGAACCCATAATTTCGACACCATCGTAGCCTGCCATTTTGGCTAAACTAGCTGTTTTCGCATAATCTTCAATGGTATTTAAAATTTGTCTTTCACTCATTTTACGTGGTTTAAATGGTGAAATTGGAGATTTAATCGGACTTGCAGACACCACAAATGGTTGATAACCATAGCGTCCTGAATGCAGAATTTGCATTAAAATTTTCGCACCATGCTTATGTACGGCATGTGTCACTAATCGATGTGGTGCAACATCGCCCAATGTATTCATAGTACCGCCCGCAGGCAATAACCAGCCTTGACGGTTAGGTGAAATACCACCTGTAATAATTAAACCCACGCCACCTTTGGCACGTTCGCCAAAATAAGCAGCCAGTTTTGGATAATTATAAAAACGATCTTCCAAACCCGTGTGCATTGAACCCATCACGACACGGTTTTTAATGGTGGTAAATCCTAAATGTAATGGTTTTAGAATATTTGCATAGCGAGTTGTCATGATGAGTCCTTATATAATGAGCTTTGCAACTTGTTGCATGAATACTTTAACCGATTTTTATAAACTGTTTATGACTCTAAAGTTCGACTGTGTGGCGCAAACGTCAATTTATAGGGTCTGTTGACACTTCTTCTATGTTTGCGACGTGAGAGATATATCTCGCAAGGTTTTTTAGCTGATATAAGGCATGAGGCAGGAAATTTAATCATTCTAAATGACTGACTCATAACGCAATAGCAGCAAAAAATATGCTTGTCCCCTTGCGCAGCAAACAAAGCAGTGCTTTGTTCTTGCTCATGTGGCTAAAACTTTCTCAGATTGCGTTATGAAACTTGGCAATAGACCCTAACTATTCTTGATATAAACTTGATATAAAACCGCCCAAAAGTAAAAGTGATTTTATTCTGCACCATCCCAATTGCAGGTTTTGATCTTCAACATCTATACCAAGTTTGCCATTTCTAAATGAAAATTTAAGCCTGAACCTGATTTTTTTATCAAATGCGCTTTTTTAACGAAAACAAGCATTTTAAAGAGTGCTATAATTTGCAGTTTAGAATTCTCCTTGGCCACCAAATGTGGTGCCTATTTTAAAAAAGTTAGGACTAGCAATGACTGATAATGCAACTATCTTGCAGAATGTACCAGTAGGCAAAAAAGTCGGTATCGCCTTTTCTGGTGGTCTAGATACTTCAGCTGCTTTATTGTGGATGAAGCAAAAAGGCGCTGAACCATATGCGTATACCGCAAACTTGGGTCAGCCAGATGAAGATGACTATGATGCCATTCCAAAGAAAGCCGAAGAATACGGTGCGGTAAAAGCAGTCTTGGTTGACTGCCGTATGCAGTTGGCTTTGGAAGGTATTGCTGCCATCCAATGTGGTGCATTCCATATCAGCACAGGCGGTATACCTTACTTTAACACCACCCCGCTTGGTCGTGCAGTAACAGGTACAATGCTAGTGACTGCCATGAAAGAAGATGACGTAAACATCTGGGGTGATGGTTCAACCTATAAAGGTAACGATATTGAGCGTTTCTATCGTTATGGTTTATTGACTAATCCTGCGCTTAAAATTTATAAGCCGTGGTTAGACCAAACCTTTATTGATGAATTAGGCGGTCGTGCGGAAATGTCACAATTCCTTATCGACAATGGTTTTGACTATAAAATGTCAAAAGAAAAAGCTTATTCAACTGACTCAAACATGCTAGGTGCAACACACGAAGCGAAAGACCTTGAGTACCTAGATGCTGGCATCAAAATCGTTGATCCAATCATGGGCGTGGCGTTCTGGAAAGATGACGTTGAAGTTAAAGCCGAAGAAGTGTCGGTTACCTTTGAAGAAGGTATGCCAGTTGCATTAAACGGTCAGCGTTTTGAAAACCCTGTTGAGTTGATTCTTGAAGCGAACCGTATTGGTGGTCGTCATGGTTTGGGGATGTCTGACCAAATCGAAAACCGTATTATTGAAGCAAAATCTCGCGGTATTTATGAAGCACCAGGCATGGCGTTATTGCACATTGCTTATGAGCGTTTGGTTACGGGTATTCACAACGAAGATACTATTGAACAATACCGCATTAACGGTTTACGTTTAGGTCGTTTATTGTATCAAGGTCGTTGGTTCGATTCTCAAGCGTTAATGTTACGTGAAACTGCGCAGCGTTGGGTGGCTAAAGCAATTACTGGTACAGTGACTTTAGAATTACGTCGTGGTAATGACTATACCATTATGAACACTGAATCTCCGAACCTCACTTATGAAGCTGAGCGTTTAACTATGGAGAAAGGTGATTCAATGTTTACGCCAATGGATCGTATTGGTCAGTTAACTATGCGTAACCTAGACATTACCGATACACGCGCTAAATTGGGTCTTTATACCAATTCTGGCTTATTGTCGATTGGTTCAGGTTCTGCAGTGCCACAATTGAAAGACAAAAACAAATAATCACTTGGTGATGATTTTGTGAAATCGAAAGCCGCTCAAATTGAGCGGCTTTTTTATGTTTGTTTAAACATGAGGACTAAACAATTCATACTAAATGAAAGCTGCAATAGAAAAATTTACAGCACTTCTTCCACCTGCAAAGTGTGGTAATAAATTTGATTACGTCCCAACTGTTTCGCACGGTACAAGGCTTGGTCTGCACGTTGTAAGAAATCGCTTTTAAAAATGTCCGCCTCACCTTTATAGACGGTAAAGCCCAAACTGATGGTGACATTACTGTCAACCAAAGATTGACTATGTGGAATCGCTAAACGCTCAACCGCTTTAAAAATATTGGAAGCCACAGCATACGCACCATGCGCATCGGTTTCTGGCAATAACACCACAAATTCTTCACCACCATAACGCGCAACAAAATCCATGTGACGAATTGAGTCTTTAATGGATTTGGCAATCGCTGAAATGACTTCATCTCCCTTTTGATGCCCATAATGATCGTTATATTTTTTAAAAAAATCGACATCGATAAAGAGTAAAGACAATGGCACTTCATCATGCCGTGCCTGTTCGAAATAGCTGTCCAGCATTTCATCAAAAGTACGTCTGTTGGATACTTTAGTCAGCGCGTCATGCTGACTTAAATGCAACAATTCTTCAGCATGAATACGGTTAATTTTTTCACTAAGTCGGGCTTGGTGCATGACCAAAAAAATCATCCGCTCACGGGTACACAGCATTTTACTGATTAAAAAACCCACTACCGTACTGCCAACCAACACCCGCCCCATCACCATCACATCAATTGGAATATACAAGGTTAATAGCATAATCATGGCAACCACAGCCGCCATTAACCCAGTCAGCAGCATGTGAAACGGCTTCACCCCCGTCAGTACAAAACCCATAATATAAATCATGCTGATGATCATCATGGCTTGGTGTCTAAACACTTCGGTATGCACCGTCATGGTCAGCCAGGTCATCGACACAATGGCCCAAAAAATCATAGCCATGGCGGCATAGGCATAATACGGGCGCAAAATTTTATAATGGGCAAAAAAGAACAGGGTCAGTAAGCAAAACGCGCCATTGACCAAGCCTAGTAAAGAGTGGATAAAATCGTGTTTAAAAAAATTACGATCAATAATCCAATAATCCCCAGTAATCATCAGCACGGTGATAATAAAGTAGATGAGTACGCCCGACCAAAAATATTGGTTAATGTTGTGCCGAGCTTGTTCAAGATGCTGTTGCCAAAACTCAACTTCCAGTTGTTTCGGAAAAACCTGCCCCGCACGTTTACGTTGACGTTTAATCAACTCTTCATTTTTTTCTTTGTCGTACTGTAGCTTGGCTAACTTATATTTGTATTCCATGGATGCTTTAAATTCCATTTAATCACGATTGTTGCACAGCAAAACTGTAACAACCTGAATATAATTTTTTTAGTGGTTTAAAAATAACACAATGTCGAAACAATTAATTCAGGCATTTCTATTTTTTATGGCTTTCGACGTTACCATTTTAACATTTATAGATTATCATCTGTTTTATTTTTCAGACTGGCAGCGCCTTGAATACGATTACTCTTATCCAGCCAGATGACTGGCATGCTCATTTACGTGATGGTTTAGCACTACAACGTACTGTTCCCGATCTTGCCAAGCAATTTTCACGCGCAATTTGTATGCCTAACCTTGTTCCACCAGTAAAAACGGTAGAAGAAGCGGAAGCGTATCGTGAACGCATCATGGCACACGTCCCTGAAGGTGTAAATTTTGATCCGCGTATGGTGTTGTATTTTACCGATCAAACCTCTCCCGAAGAAGTCAAGAAAATTAAAGCCTCTGCGCATGTGAATGCCATTAAACTTTACCCTGCTGGCGCGACCACCAATTCAGACAATGGGGTGAGCGACATTCGTAAAGTATATGCGGTGATTGAGCAACTTGAAGAACAACAAGTGCCATTATTACTGCACGGCGAAGTCACGCACAATCATGTCGATATTTTTGACCGTGAAAAACGTTTCTTAGATGAAGTGCTTTCACCATTATTACAACAATTTCCAAACTTAAAATTGGTGCTTGAACACATTACGACCTCTGAAGCAGCGCAATTTGTTTTAGAACAAGGCCGTAATGTCGCAGCAACCATTACCCCACAACATTTATTATTTAACCGTAATGATATGTTAGTAGGTGGCGTAAAACCGCATTTCTATTGTTTGCCTATTTTAAAGCGTCAAACCCATCAACAAACCTTATTAGAAGTCGCAACTAGCGGAAATCCTAAATTTTTCTTAGGGACAGATAGCGCACCGCACTCAAAAAATGCCAAAGAAAATGCATGTGGCTGTGCAGGCTGCTATAGTGCGCCTACAGCAATTGAGCTTTATGCACAAGCTTTTGATCAAGTTGGACGTATTGACCGCTTAGAAGGCTTTGCAAGCTTCTTTGGTGCAGATTTTTATGGTTTGCCGCGTAATACCAACACCATTACTTTGGTGAAAGAAGAGCAAATCATTCCAACCAGTTTAGACTACTTGGATGGTGAACAAATTATTCCGTTATATGCGGGTAAAACCATTCAATGGAGAAAAGTGTGACAGATACAACTTTGCCCGTGATGGGGCAACGTTTTCGTGGTTTTTTGCCTGTGGTGGTCGATGTGGAAACCGCAGGCTTTAATGCCCAAACCGATGCTTTGTTGGAAATTGCTGCCATTCCAATTATTTATGATGCGGATGGCAAATTTGTACCAGGTGAAGCGTATCATGCGCATATCAACCCGTTTGAAGGGGCAAATTTAGACCGTCGTTCGTTGGACTTTATTGGGATTGATCCTTTCAACCCTATGCGTATGGCTATGGCTGAAGATGAAAAAACCGCATTAAAACGGATTTTCAAATCAGTCAATGAAGTGCGTCGCCAACAGAATTGTACCCATGCCATTTTGGTCGGTCACAATGCGCATTTCGATTTAGGCTTTGTACAAGCAGCCATTGCCCGCACAGGCACGAAAAACCAAAACCCATTCCACAGCTTTTCAGTGTTTGATACAGTGACTTTAAGTGCGGTGATGTTTGGTCAAACGGTGCTGGCAAAATCATGCATTCAGGCAGGTATTGAGTTTGATGGCAAAGAAGCTCATTCAGCTTTATACGATACGCAAAAAACTGCAGAGCTGTTTTGTTTTATTCTAAATAAACTTGCGCCGCACATGGTAGAGAACTTACTCAACACAGATCAATAATACGATTTGTACTCGAACATTGAGATGTTTACAGGATGACAGACTGCGTTTGTCGTCCTGTTTTCTTTTTAGTGTTGTGGTTTTGATTCGTGCTTTTCAACCACAAGACTGAGCATCAAAATGATTTTTACTGCGAATCAGCTTTTATGCATGCAGTCTTTTGAGCTGGCTTTGGTTATAATGGCAATATTCCAATTTGTGTTATTGATTCTGCCATGTTGAAAAAAATTGTCTTGGTTTTGGTCATTCTCGCGCCTTCTGCGTTGTATCTTTATATTGTGAATCGTGAGCCTGCTCAACCTAAACCAAGCACTCAACCCGCAGCCACACAAACAACAACCACTGAAAAGCAATATCAAACCCCTGATCATTAAAATGATGCACCGTATTCAAATTTACATGCACTGATTTATTTTTAAAGATGTATTATTTTTTAAGCAAATAACAAATAGTGCGGCAGTTTTTTTAGATTCAGGTTTGACACTGTCGCTAAAAATTCATAATATACGCATCACCTCGCAACGTCCCTATCGTCTAGAGGCCTAGGACATCGCCCTTTCACGGCGGTAACCGGGGTTCGAATCCCCGTAGGGACGCCATTTATCGTGCTATACGATCATTTCTAATCCAAATTTATTATTTCAAGATTGCAGATTTGTAGTTTTTCTCTACAATACTTCGCTTCATTTCATTTTTTCTCCTATCACTTATGCCGTCATCGAATCATCAAAATGATGCTGTGCATCAAGGCAATACTATGCCTTTAAAACGTGCGATGAGCACTCGACATTTGGTTATGATTTCACTGGGCGGTGCTATTGGCACAGGTCTATTTTTAGGCTCAGGTGAAGTCATTGCACAAACAGGCCCCGTTGGCGCCATCATCGCTTATATTTTTGGTGGTTTAATTGCCTATATGGTGATGCTGTGTTTGGGCGAGCTTGCCGTACACATGCCTGTTTCAGGTTCATTTGGGGCATACGCCAAACAATATATTGGACCTGGCACGGGCTATACCATCACTTGGTTATATTGGCTCACGTGGTCGGTCACTTTAGGCACAGAATTTACCGCCGCTGCGTTGCTAATGCAGGAATGGTTCCCGCATATTTCCATGTGGATTTGGACACTGATTTTTGGTGGCGTTGTATTTGGTTTGAATATGATTTCCACGCGCTTGTTTGCAGAATCTGAGTTTTGGCTATCTTTGGTCAAAGTCGTGACTGTCATTGCCTTTATCGTTTTGGGTTTAATGGCAATTTTAGGTGCTGTGTCTTATCAAGGTTATACCTCTGCACCTTTATTTAGCAATTTAACCGCACAAGGTTGGTTTCCTGAAGGGCTATTCCCTATTTTTGCAACCATGTTAATTGTTAATTTCGCCTTTTCAGGTACAGAGTTGATTGGTGTTGCCGCAGGTGAAACCAAAGACCCTGCCAAAAACGTGCCTAAAGCAATCAATACCGCAATTTTCCGTCTGTTGATTTTCTTTGTAGGTACCATTGTGGTGATTAGTGCCTTGCTACCACATCAGGCTGCAGGTTTGGCTGCAGAAGGTGTAAGCAGCAGTCCTTTTGTAACGGTGTTTAATCAGATTGGTATTCCTTATGCGGAAGATATTATTCGTTTTGTGATTATCACAGCGTTACTCTCTGCAGCGAACTCAGGTTTATTTGCAGCTTCACGAATGATGTGGTCGCTCTCACACCAAAAGCAATTACCACAGATTTTTTCTAAGGTGAATGCGCGTGGTATTCCTTATATTGCAGTCATGGTCACCATGCTCGGTGCAATGCCAGGTTTATTGTCTGAACAATTTGCGCCTGAAACCATCTTTAAAAACCTCTTGGGTGTGGCTGCATTTACCATGGTCGTGGTCTGGATGAGCATTTGTTTAAGCCAGTTTAACTTCCGTCGCCAATGGTATAAACAAGGTAAAACCGTGCAGGACTTAGGTTTTGCTGCACCGCTATTTCCAATAGTGCCTATTTTAGGTTTTGTGTTCTGTTTTATTACTTGCTTAAGTATGGTGTTTGACCCTGAAATGCTGGCAGGTTTTATTGGCTGTATGATTTTTATTGTGTTGTGCTATCTCAGTTATTACATGATTTATCACAAAAAATCATAATGCTTTTTTAGCGATGATGTAAAATAATAGGGGCGATCTTCGGATTGCCTTGTTTTTTGAGTTGTGTTGATTAGCAATGAATACTGCAAAATACAAAGAAAATCATGCTGCTCTAATAAATGTGTCCATTTAAAAATAACTTGAAAAGCATGATTTTTACCGCTTCAAACGTATCACGACAGCAGAATAGTTTTAATTTTATTCAGTTGAACATTTTTTTCAGAATTATTGCAGAAAAGCGTTTGACACCCCCCCTTATACGCCCTATTATACGCCCACCTCTGAAACGTCCCTATCGTCTAGAGGCCTAGGACATCGCCCTTTCACGGCGGTAACCGGGGTTCGAATCCCCGTAGGGACGCCAATTTCAGAAGTAGATATTTTTTTAAGTCCCTATCGTCTAGAGGCCTAGGACATCGCCCTTTCACGGCGGTAACCGGGGTTCGAATCCCCGTAGGGACGCCAATATTCTCAACAACTGCATTGGTTGTTACATGGTTTAAAAATATAAACTTCTATTTGTCCCTATCGTCTAGAGGCCTAGGACATCGCCCTTTCACGGCGGTAACCGGGGTTCGAATCCCCGTAGGGACGCCATATTCGAGATGTTTACATCTCAACAAAAAGCCCAATCAATATGACTTGGGCTTTTTGCTATCTAACGCATTAGTTTTATATTTCAATCTGTGCGGACTGATTCAAAAACCATAGTTTAAGCTTTGAATCCGTCCACTGAGGTTTGAAAAATACGAATCAAGCTGATTTACGTGAGTTGACCTGTCCTTTAATCACCGCAGTTAAATTGCCTTTTAAATATTTGAAAAAGACTTTTAAAGGCGAGAGTTTCGGGTTTGGACGCTTGCCTTGTGCAATTGCTTTGAACTGCGCGGCATACCAAATAATTTCCATAATTGCCATTTTATCAATCATCGGGATACCAGTTTTAATTTTATCGACCCCGTAACGTACATCTTGACCCGCCAACAAACGGTTGGCTAAATCGGTTTCTACCGCAAATGGTCGGGCGATCCCAATAAAGTCACATGCACCACTGTCCAAAGCAGCATTCATGGCAACTACCGTTCTAAAACCACCTGTCACCATTAAGTGGCATTTCACCTGACTGCGAATCAATTCCGCAAAAGATAAAAAATAGGCTTCACGGGCAATGGTACTTGGTTTACGTTTATCAGCTTTAGAGCCTGCCATCGCGGGTGCTTCATAAGTACCACCTGAAATTTCAATCATATCTATACCTGCTTCATCCATGGCTTTAAACACGCTAATCACTTCTTCTTCAGTGATGCCGCCACGTTGAAAATCTGCAGAGTTTAGTTTGACTGATACAATAAAATTGTCTGAGGTCGCTGCACGTACCGCTTGATAAATTTGCATCAAAAAGCGCATACGGTTTTCAATATTGCCGCCCCATTGGTCTTGGCGTTTATTGGTCAGTGGCGATAAAAACTGGCTGATCAAATAGCCATGCGCACCATGCAGTTGAATCCCTTCAAAGCCCGCTTGCTCACAAATCTGTGCAGCTTTGGCAAAACGCTGAATAATATCGAGGATTTCATCTTCATGTAGTTCACGTGGTGTACCAAAACTCAAAGCTAAACTTGGACTAAAAGGCACAGCCGAAGGTGCAACCGTTTCTTTATTCAAACCTTTCGGACATTGCCGCCCAGGATGTGACAACTGTACCAATTGCACCATGCCATAACGTTTACCAACTTCTGTCCACTGTTTGAGCTTTTCTATATCTCGGTCTGATTCAATTCCCACAACACCCGGTTCATTTTTGGCACGTAAATCGACCATTACGTTGCCAGTGATGGCACAGCCCAAACCACCTTTTGCCCATGCTTCATATAGACCTAAATGCAGGCTATTCGGCTGCCCTGCCGTGTTGGCAAGCGCCTCACTCATCGCGCCTTTAATGATGCGATTTTTAAACATGGTATTACGAATCTGAATTGTTTCGGCAAGATGGCTCATACACTGTTCCGTATTGTGTTTTATTGGTCTTTTTTACTCTAAAGATTTTTCGGAACAGGTCAATGCTATTTTGACAAATCTTATTGTCAAAATGGTAAAACAAGTCAGCCAGCCGAAATAGCTGTTTAAAAATATTGAAGGTTTAATACTCACTGGCAGCAATCAATTGACGGGTATATTCTGTTTGCGGATGGCTAAATAACTGTACAGTATCTTGAAATTCCATGACTTTCGCTTGATGCAGCACCAACACTTTTTGACACAGTGCTTTCACCACTTGCAAATCGTGGCTAATAAACAAATAGCTCATCTGTTCTTGCTGCTGCAAACGGCGTAACAGCTGCACGACAGCACGTTGCGTGGTACGGTCTAAGGCAGAAGTCGGCTCATCCATAATTAACAGTTTAGGACGCAGCACCAACGCGCGTGCTAATGCAATCCGTTGACGTTGCCCACCCGACAATTCATGCGGATAGCGTTGTTTAAAACTCACAGGCAATTCCACTTTGCTTAGAGCTTCATCAATGCGCTGGATGATTTCAGGCTTGGACAATTGTTGCAATGCCAAACCCTCACCAATGGTTTGCTCCACATTTAAACGTGGATTTAAGCTGCTAAACGGGTCTTGAAATACAATTTGAAACTGCTGACGTAAGGGACGCAATTGGCGTTCATTCAGTTGATTCAGATCTTGCCCAAGTAGTTCAATTTTTCCCTCACTTTCAATCAGTCTTGCAATGGAAAGTGCCAATGAACTTTTACCCGAACCGCTTTCACCAACAATACCAATCGATTGACCTTGCGGAAGTTCGAAGCTTAACGGTTCAACCGCAACCACATAATCTTTAACCCGATTCAGCAAGCCTTGTTTAATCGGGAATTTCACAGCAACCTGATCTAACGCCAAAACAGTCGGCAACTCATCAATTTGCAAAGCTTCGCCAAAATCATGGTTTAACAAATTTTGAGTATAGGCTTGCTGCGGTCTATTAAAAATATCTGCCACACTGCCCTGTTCTTCGACCCGTCCATGATTCATGACAATGACCTGATCTGCATATTGTTTGACCAAGTTCAAATCGTGGCTGATCAAAATCATGGCCATATTATGACGCACTTGCAGGCTTTTTAATAAATCCAAAATCTGCGCCTGCAAAGTGACATCTAAAGCAGTGGTTGGTTCATCGGCAATTAAAATATCGGGATCAAGTGCCAACGCCATTGCGATCATCACTCGCTGACGTTGCCCCCCAGATAATTCATGTGGGTAACGCTTTAGTTTTTCTTCAGGCTGAGGAATGCCAACATCCTCAAGTAATTGCAATACCCGAGCACGCGTTTTTTCCTTGCTCCAACCTTGGAGCAACAAACTTTCACCAATAATTTTTTCCACGCGATGCAACGGATTTAAAGCCGTCATCGGTTCCTGAAAAATCATGGCAATTTTTTGACCACGAACTTGCCGCAATTGTTGCGGTTTAAGGCGAAGTAAATCCTGTTCTGCAAAGATTGCCTGACCTTGCACCTGTAAATGTTCGGGCAATAAACCTAGCAACGCCAAACTGCTAATAGATTTTCCAGAACCACTTTCACCGACTAACGCAATAGTTTCGCCTGCATGCAGCTCAAAGTTTAAATCGTGCAGCAAAACCTGTTCCTGCTGCCGAATATGCAGATGACTGACTGTTAGCAATACTGCAGGCTGTGACGCATTTGAAGGTTTAACGTCTTGGATCGAATGCATCACGGGTCGCTTCTCCAATATAAATCAACAAGGACAGCACAATCGCTAAGGTAAAAAAGCCTGACAACGCTAACCACGGTGCATTTAAATTATTTTTGCCTTGTAACAGCAACTCACCTAAAGATGCTGCATCGGGCGGTAAGCCATAACCTAAAAAATCCAGTGCAGTTAAAGCTGTAATATTGGCGGTTAGCATAAATGGCAACTGCGACAAACTCGAACTCATGGCATTGGGTAAAATATGCCGAAACATAATGGTACGATCGGTTACGCCTAAACTTCGCGCTGCACGGACATAGTCAAAATTTCGGGCGCGTAAAAATTCTGCTCGAACCAAGCCGACCAGTGTCGTCCAGCCAAATAACAGCATAATCACAAATAGCCAATACACACTTGGGGTAAACATGCTGACCAAAATCATCACCATGAACAGCATCGGTAAACCGCCCCACACCTCTAAAACGCGCTGACCAATTAAATCGACCCAGCCGCCATAGTAGCCCTGAATTGCCCCGACCAAAATGCCCAAAGCTGCCGATGCAAAAGTCAATGCAAAGCCAAATAACAGCGATACACGCAAGCCATATAAAATTCGCGCCAACACATCGCGCCCTTGGTCATCTGTACCTAGCCAATTTTGTGCAGTTGGTGCAGAAGGTACAGGAACGGCCAAATCTAAATTCGGGGTCTGGTAAGAAAACTCAATGAGCGGCCAAACTGCCCATCCTCGGTCTGCAATCAGTTGTTGCACCACTGGGTCTTTATAATCTGCTTCGGTTTCAAATACACCGCCAAAGGTCGTTTCAGGATAAGCCTTGAACACTGGCAGATATAAAGATTGCTCATATTTGACCAATAACGGTTTATCATTGGCAATAAGTTCTGCCGCCAAAGACAACACAAAAATAATGATAAAGACAATGAAACAACCAAAACCCAATTTATTCTGTTTAAAACGCTGCACACGCGCCTGCATGATCGGTGACATTATTTTGCCCCTCGCGATTCAAAACTAATACGTGGGTCGATCACCTGATATAACACATCGCTGATTAAGCGTAGAATTAAGCCCAATAAGGTAAAAATAAACAAAGTGCCAAAAATTACAGGATAATCACGCTGTACAATCGCCTCAAAACCAAGCAGGCCTAATCCATCTAAATTAAAAATAATTTCGATGAATAAATTCCCAACAAAGAAAATACTCACCAACGCTTCGGGTAAACCTGCAATCACAATCAGCATGGCATTACGAAACACATGCCCATATAACACACGCGATTCAGTAAGACCTTTAGAACGTGCCGCCAACACATATTGTTTGTTTAATTCTTCCATAAATGAATATTTGGTCAGATAGGTCAGCCCTGCAAAACCACCAATCACCATCGCCAATAAAGGCAAAGTCATGTGCCAAAAATAATCGGTGATTTTTCCCCACAGACTCAATTGAGCAAAGTTTTCAGACACCAAACCCTGTAAAGGAAACCACTGAAAATATGAACCGCCTGCAAAAAATACAATCAGTAAAATAGCAAAGGCAAACGCAGGAATGGCATAGCCAATCGCCAACAAAATAGAAGTGGCTTTATCAAACAACAAGCCATGCTGACGGGCTTTTTTAATGCCTAAAGGAATAGAAATTAAATAAATCAGCAAGGTGCTCCATAAACCTAAAGATAGCGATACAGGTAATTTTTCCCATAACAATTGGGTCACAGGTTTATCTTTAAAAAAGCTGGTGCCAAAATCGAACTGCACATAGCTGGTGAGCATTTGCCAAAAGCGTTCATGTGCAGGTTTATCGAATCCATATTGCGCTTCGATTTTTGCGACCATTTCATCACTTAAACCTTTAGCACCTTGATAATTGCTGCTATTGGAGGTTGCAGCAGTTTCACCGCCTGTCGCCCCCATGCCCTGAAAGGCTTCGGCTTGCTGAATCGCCTGTTCGACTGGACCGCCCGGTGCAATTTGAATCACCACAAAGTTAATCAATAAAATGAAAAACAAGGTTGGAATAATCAGGAGCAATCTTTTGAGTATGTATGTGCCCATGTACTTACCTTTTGGCAATGTTCTGGTTTATCGCAAACACTGTCATGCTTGAGTTTTAAAATCGTTATTGTTGACGTAAATAATGTGCAACTTTCTTGGCTTGGGCAGCATCACTCCACCAATAATCAATTCCTGCCGATAGTTTAGGTTTGATGGCGGGCTGACGATACATATTCCAATAGGCATACCAGTTTTCACCTTTGCCATAGGTTGGAATTTGATAATACCCCGCACGCAATAAACGATCCAAAACTTTGGTACGCACAATCAATTGTTCACGATTAGGCGCACGAATCAACTGTTGTACCACTTCATCAATTACTGGGTTTTTAATGCCTGCGTAATTATAGTTTCCTGGTTGATCTGCGGCAGCACTACTCCAAAGCTGTGCTTGCTCATTGCCTGGACTTAAAGATTGCGGCATGACACTGGTGGTCATATCAAAATCGGCACGGCGCATGCGTTCAATATATTGCGGCACATCGACATGCCGAATATTTACCGTAACGCCCAGACGTTTCATATTGCGCACAAAAGGCACTAATGTGCGTTGCAAACCATCCTGATGAATTAAAAATTCAATTTGAATGGCTTTGCCTTTGGCATCGACCAATTTACCTTGCTGAAAACGATAACCCGCTTTCAAAAGCAATTCACGGGCTTTAAGCAAGCCGTTACGGTTAAAGCCACTGGCATCAGTCACAGGATACTGCCAATTTTGCAATACGCCTTGGCGTTGAATAGGATGCAGCTTGGCCAAATAGGGTTTTAAAACAGACAATTCTGCGGCTGAAGGTGTGCCTTTGGCTTCTAATTCACTGTTAGAAAAATAACTTTGCAAACGGCGATATTGCCCATAAAACAGAGCTTTGTTTTGCCATTCAAAATCGTAAGCATAGGTCAAGGCTTGCCGAAAACGAATATCCTGAAATGCATGTCTGCGGGTATTGAATACAAAACTTTGAGTTGGAATTGGGTTCTGGTGCTGAAATTTATGCTTAACCACCATGCCCGCATTCACGGCAGGGAAACGATATTCCGTCACCCATTTACGTGCCGTATATTCTTCATGCAGCGTATATTGCCCCGACTTAAAGCCTTCAAAGGCAATATCTAGATTGCGATAATACACATATTTTAGGCGGTCAAAATTATAGCGCCCTTTGTTTATGGGCAGATCCTTGCCCCAGTAATTAGGATTACGTTTATAGGTGATGCTGCGCCCTGCATCAATCCGTTCAATCAGATAAGGCCCAGAACCTAAAATAGGTTCGAGGGTAATACGGGTAAAATCACGCTTTTGCCAATCTTTTTTAGAATAGATGGGCATTTGCGACAAAATCAGTGGCATTTCTGCATTGTTGCTGGATTTAAAACTGACTTTTACCTGATGTTTGGACAAGACTGTGGTTTTATCCAAGTCAGACAAATACATTTGCAAACCCGGATTGGACTTGGTCTGAAATGCATCAAAACTGAATTTAACATCTTCTGCAGTGACTGGACTGCCATCGCTAAACTTTGCTTGAGGATTCAAATGAAAAATCACAAAGGCTGTTTGCTTCGGGTCATAGCTAACTTTTTCAGCCAATAAGGGATACATCACCCCCGGCTCGTCTAAAGAACTGCTCATGAGTGAATCAAACAAAAAATTCACCCCATCGGTGGAGCTGCCTTTGCCATTCATGTCATTTAAATTGTCATAAGTGCCATTACTGGCGCGAATCAAATCTCCACCTTTGGGTGCATGCGGATTGGCATAAGGCATGGCTGTACGCCCCGCATACTGAGGTTGGCTATGCACCGCAATATATGGTGTAGTTTGAATGGCAGCCCAACCGAACTGTGGCAATGCCAGACATCCCACCAGACAGAACAATGTTTTGTGTAGCGCGAAAGACATGCGCACAGCTCCTTGTGCAGTATCACTCAGGATGCAGCCCACAGCGCATCCTGGAGATTGATCATTACAGATTCGGGACTTTAATCACATCACCAATGCGCAATTGCGTATTCGGCTGCATGTCATTTAAATCGGCCAAAGCTTTGCTGTCGATACCATAACGGTTGGCCAAACCAATCAATGTATCTCCACGTTTGACCTTATATTCAGTCACAGTTTTTGGAATTTGAATACTTTGACCAATCTGTAAGCCTGAACGTGGGGTTAAGCCATTTAAACTAGCCAATTCAGCAACTGAAATACCAACACGGTTGGCAATTGAATTTAAGGACTCGCCACTTTTTACGCGATAAGCTTCAGTCGCTTTAGTACTGCTACTTTTAGCTACGTTTGATACTTCGGCTTTTGCATCAACAGTTGCAGCGCTGGCATCAACTTTTAAGCGCTGCCCAATACGCACATTGGCGGTACGCGATAATTCATTCAGCTCTGCCAAATAACTCAATTGCAATTTATATTGGCGAGCAATACTGCTTAAAGTTTCCCCTGCTTTCACGACGTGAATATCATTGGCAGTTTCAGTCGCTGCTTCAACTTGGGCTTTTTTATCAGGAACATCACCCGTGAGTTTCAGACTTTGTCCTGCTCTTAAACCACCGTTACGGCTAATGTTATTCAACTCTGCTATGTATTCCTGACTCAAGTTATATTTGGTAGAAATAGCAGATAAGGTATCTCCACGTTGTACCGTATAACGCTCAGGTACATTAACGCCCGCAGGTACTTTTAAGCTTTGACCAATGCGTACCCCACTTTGGGTGGTTAAATTGTTCAAACTGGCCAATTCAGCCAACGAAATTTTGGCTTGGTTGGCAATACTGGATAAAGTATCGCCACGCTGTACCTGATAATTTTCTGTTGGATAGTTTGGTGCTTCAGTTTTTGCTTCTGACTTACTGGCCTCGGCTTTGTTCGCTTCAGCTTTCTGAGTCGTTGCTTCATTTACAGGGACATTAATACGCTGACCCACCAATAAACTGCTGCCCGCCGTCAGACCTGGGGTTAAATCTGCCAATTCCTGATTTGACAAGGCATAACGGTCTGCTATCAGTTTTAAATATTCGCCACGTTTCACCACATAGCTTTTGGTCACGACTTTTGTGGCTTGTTCTGCCGCTTTTTTATCCGCTTCCGCTTTGGCTTTAGATGCCGCAGTTTCTTTTAAACTTAAACGCTGTCCGACCAATAAACCACTGGTAGTGCTCAAATTATTATAATCTGCCAATTGTTTAACGCTTAAACCAAACTGACTGGCAACACCTGTTAAAGTATCATTGGCTTGCACCACATATTGCTCAGGCATGGTTTTCGGTTTGGCTGGCTCTGCCTGTGGCTTGGCATCGTACAAATAAATACTGGTGCCGACATACAAAGTTGCATCGGGTGCAATTTGGTTCCACTTCGCAATATCACGCCAATTCAAACCATTTTTCATGGCAATACTGGCCAAAGTATCGCCCGCCAATACGGTATAAGTAGTCCGTTTGCCTTTTGGCGGAATAACCACAACTTCAGAGTCCGTACGCACAAAGTTTTTACCCTGATTGCGCTTGGCTTCTTCTGAATCTACACGTGTGCTTTCTGCCACACTTTTCGGGTAAGCAAAGCCTTTGGTTAACTCTTTACCTTGCTGCTCTGCCACAGACTGGCTGGTTTGAATTGCTGTAAGCTTAATTTTCCCATCGTATGGATCGACAATCTCAGTGCCTTGAGGTGCAATTTGTTTTAGTTCCGCCACAAGTTGCTCTTGCTCTGCCTTAGAGGCTACAGGCTGCAACACCTCTTCCACCGTTTTATTACTGCCTTCTGCCTGTACCGCAGCAAGAATCTGTTCACGCTCGGTCGTTGAAATTGGTGGTTCAATCCGTACAGGTTGAATATTTGCCGCAGGCGTAACTGCAACAGGAATACGCGGTGCACTTGGTACATCACTCCCTGCTGCAAATGCAGCCAAGGCATCTGAGCCTCGTGGTGTACGTGACAAACGTGCAGGTGTTGTTGATGCAGGTTTAGACGCACTGGCTGTCGTGGAGGTATTTGAGGGTGTGGTGCTTGCGGCTTTTGCGGTTGCTGCTGGCGTAGCAGATGCTGTTTTGCTCGTTGTCGTTCTACTGGTGGTTGCCGTGGTCAATGCGGGTGGCGCAGATTTAGACGGTGTGATCGTTACTCCAGATGAAGAAAACGACGGCGTGTTACTTGTATTGCTTGCCCATAAACCACCACCACTTTGTAATTTTTTTAATCGTGCATCTACCGTTGGACTTAAATCTGCAGGAATTAAAATTCGCATTGGGCTTTGCGTGTCGATCCGATCACCACGATGCCCTGGGTTAAGCGAATAGAGTTCCGCACGGCTTAAACCTGTAATGCTGGCCACATCATTTAAATTTACCGCACCTACATTTAACTCACGGAAGTGAGGACGGTTGGCAATTGGAGGTAAAGACACGCCATAAGCATGTGGACTTTTAATAATTTGCGCCACTGCCAAGAAACGTGGCACATAATTCATGGTTTCCTGAGGCAGTTTCAAAGACCAATAATCGGTTGGTAAACCTGCCGCCTTATTACGGTTAATCGCTTGCTGAATACGTCCTGGCCCTGCGTTATAGGCTGCCAATGCCAATTCCCAAGAACCAAACTGATTATACAAACTGCCTAAGAACTCATAGGCAGCACGGGTCGACTCCACTACATCTCGACGGCCATCATACATTGAGGTTTGTTTTAAGCCGTAAATACGGCCTGTACTTGGAATAAACTGCCATAAACCTGCAGCTGCAGCACTACTGGTTGCAGCGGGGTCGTACGAGCTTTCAATGACAGGTAACAATGCCAATTCAGTTGGCATACCACGGCGTTCAGCTTCTTTTACTGTGTGATATAAATAACGTGAAGCACGCGCACTTAAACGATCCAAATATGGCTGACGCGAAATAAACCAGCCACGCTGTGCTTCAATACGCGGGTTCCAATGGTTTAAATCCATTTTGAAACCCACGGTCATACGCTTCCAAACATCGCCATGTTTTAAAATCAATAAACGATCGCCTTCAACTGCACGCATATCGGTTGCAGATAGTAAGTCTTCCAAACCATCCAATGTGCTGGCATCTAAATAACCCGACCCGACCTGACTTGAAGTAAGCGGCTTGCTCGCACCCTGGGTCGAGCTACAGCCAGACATCAAGCCTAAGGCAGCCAATGCTGAACCTAAAACTGTAATTTTAAAAAATGAAGGTAAAGTCGGCTGCCACAAGCGCGTGGTTGGTTTATACATAAAAGAATCCAAACAACTCGTATATAAATTATTTTTTAGACATGCCATTGTAGTGGAGCTAGACAACGACACAAGGCTTTAATTTAGCGTGTTTCCGCTATAAATGTTACAAGAAATTAAAAAAATAGCAGGAATTTTGGGTCTAAACTAAATTTGCGATATACAATAGCTTTTTATTTTGATTTATTTTGCTGAGTATTCGGATCTGATTTATGTCTCAAACAATCACATTATATGTTGATGGTGCTTGCCGTGGTAATCCTGGCTTAGGGGGTTGGGGGGCGTATATCATCACCGAACAGGCAGAGCATAAATTACATGGTGGCGAAGCACAAACCACCAATAACCGCATGGAACTCACTGCAGCCATCGAAGGTATTTTATTTTGCCCAACCGATGCCAAATTGATTATTTGGACAGACTCCAACTATGTCAAACAAGGCATTACCGAGTGGATTCACGGCTGGAAAAAGAAGAACTGGAAAGATGTCAAAAACCCAGACCTTTGGCAAAAATTAGATGCCACGTGTCAGGGGCGTGAAATTGAATGGAACTGGATTAAAGGCCATGCAGGACATGCAGGCAATGAAATGGCAGACCAATTGGCCAACTTGGGTGCAGATCAAGTTCAGAAAACCTTGAATTCTCCATCTAATGCAGCACCCACTTTGGATGCACCGCAACAGGATAAAAAAAAAGCTGAATCTGACTGGTTACTAGATGATCCTTTCGGTTTTGACCTGATTGAAGATGAACCTGAAATGGAAAATACAACACCAGACAGCAATTTAGAAAGTAACGATCAAAAACACAGCATTATAGAGGATGATGAAAGCACACAGGCCGCTACTGGTGATACTTTAAATAATGATCGTGAAATAGCACTAAACTCAGAAAATGTCACCTCAAGTGAAAATATTGTGGATGCTACATCTGCAATGCACCCGCATATTGTGGTGACGCCTGCCACACTTGCGCTACACGGCCCGCGCCAACTGATTTTAGATACGGAAACCACAGGTTTTTATTATCAGGACGGTGACCGTATTATTGAAGTGGGTGCGCTGGAAATGATTAACCGTAAACTCACGGGCAGTTCTATCCACATTTATATCCAGCCTGAAAAACTGGTCGGTGAATCAGAAAATATTCACGGTATTTCAGATGAGTTCTTAAAAGATAAACCAAAATTTGCCGAAATTGCAGATGTGCTGTATCAATACCTCAAAGGTGCAGAAATTATTGCGCATAACGCTACCTTCGATATGAACTTCCTAGACATGGAATTCAGTCGCGCAGGTTTGGGTAATTTATCAGAAGTGTGTACCGTAACGGACTCATTGCTGATGGCAAAAAGCAAACACCCTGGGCAAAAAAACTCCTTGGATGCTTTGGTCAGACGTTATGAGATTCCTGCGCGTGACCGTACCTTCCACGGCGCATTACTGGATGCCGAAATTCTTGCCGATGTATACTTGGCAATGACGGGTGGACAGGTTGCATTTGATATGGATACCCTGTCTGCAAGTGAAGAACAACAACGTCAAAGTGACCGTTTAAGTATTGATATTGACCTAGCGGTAATATTACCTTCAGAAGATGAACTGGCTGCGCATGAGAATTGGGTCAAACAATTTGAAGAAAAACACGGTAAACCTTGCTTTTTTGCCAAATAAAATCTACGAGTTTTGTAATTTTATGTATTTAAAGATTCGCCAGTTCAGTTATAGTTAAAGCAAATAGGACTTTGTATTTTTGCAAAGAACCAACAAACAGATAAAACACTAGGAAAGGTGCAGATCCATGTCTTACCAAACCTCTATACATTTTGATCCAACTGCCTTGCTGATAATAAAAAATGAGGTTGATAATTCTATCAAACTGGTTGAATCCGCAGTAAGCACCTTAGCAGAAGATCAAACTTTACCTTTTGGTATTGATGATGCACTGAATCAATTTGAACAGTGCGCTCAGGTTTTAGCCTTAATTGATATGGAAAGCTTGGCAAAAATTGCGCAATACTCTGCAGAGCTGATGCGCAAAATTATGGGGAACCCAAGCAATATCAACACACAGGAAGTGATTGCGCTCAGCGAAGGCACAACTATGCTCAAGCGTTATATTGAGTTTATTTGCCTGCGTGAAGTTAAAATTCCACAATTTTTGCTCGATACCTTAAACCGTTTAGAACTGGCTTTAGGTAAACCATTAACGCAAGAAGGTCAACATATTGAAGGCCTGCTCGATTGCATCACCCCTAGCTTTCAATTGCCGCAAGCGCCTTCATTAGAAAAGTCGGCTTATGTGCATCGCTTGTATAAATTGTCATTACACAAATTACTCAAGCAAGAAGAATCTGAAATGGATCTTCAAGCAATCAAATTAGTCGGGACATATTTGGCAGGCTTGGCAGAAAGCCATCCGAGCCAACAATATTGGGGTTTGGTACACGTTGCCTTCAACCATATTGATGACTTATTGCTAAATGAGCCACGCTTACGCACCCTCATTGGTATTGAACACAATATGCGTCAATACTTTGCAGCGCCAGAAACATTCACTGCGACCTTGACTGATCTCGCGAACATTTTAAGTCTGTGCATTAGTCAAGAAGATGAAATTTCACAACATATTCGCAGCCAGATGAATCTTGGTGAAGACTTATTGACTGACACACAATTACAAGTATTCAGCCGTCATTTATATGGTCCAGATTTTGACACCATGCACACCATTAGCGACTTAGTGACCACAGAAATGGCACAGATTCGCAATGACATTGAATACAACTACCAAAACATGAGTCCTGAAAAAACACAGGAATTGCAAAGTAAGTTAAAAGAGTTGGCGAACTTATTTAAAGTACTGAACTTAAATGAAGCCAATCAAGACTTAGAACGTCAGGCAGAATCATTAAGCCGTCCTGAATTGCTCAAAGATGAAAACTTTGCCCAGCAATTAATGAACGTGATTTTATCTGCCATGAACTCAATTGGTGTGCTTGAACGTCATCACACCTCTAGTCGCTTGCAGTTGCGCGTCAACAACATGAATATTTCGCTAGATCGTTTAGATGAAGCGCATGAAGCCTTGTTGACCGAAACCAAATTACTGATTGATTTGATTACGCAAACCCTGACTCAGCACCTACAAACTCAAAGTGTTGCAGATTTAGAGCATACTTCAGCGCAAATTCGTGAAGTTGCAGGGGCAATGTTGTTCTTGAATGCTGAAAGTGGTCAAAAAGCACTGAAAGTATCTGCAGATTTTGTGCATGCACAAGTTGAAGCAGGGCAAAACTTAACAGCTGAACAGGTCAACAATATCTTAGATACGCTTGCCAGTGCAGATATGCTGATTGACAATTTAAAGAACAAACAACCTGTTCTGCAAAGCATGTTTAAGGTAGCATTGGACAGTAGTGAAAAATTGAAAACTGTAGCCTAATGACTGAACTCTCACTTGCATATATTTTTCAGCAACAACAACTTTTGGTCGATGAAAACTTCCAATTACCACGTGTGGAAAAGTTGGCAAGTGATTTAAGTTTTAGCTCGGGTGATCAAGTGATTGCCCGAGATCTACTTGAAGATGAATCTATCCCTGAAGGCTTTCAACTGGTTCCAATCCGACAACTTTTACAAGTCTGGAACACCCAACAGTTTGAACAAGCTAGCCGTGCCATTCAGTTACTCGAATGGCGTCGCAATCATAAATTCTGCAGCCATTGCGGTCATAAAACCGAAGTCCATGCGACTCAATATGCCATGGTCTGCCCTGCTTGTGGCTATCACCAATATCCGCGCGTAAATCCATGTGTCATTACCGTGATTACTCGTGGTGAAGATGAAGTCTTATTGGCGCGTAATGCACGCAATAAACTGCCCATTTACGGTTTAATCGCAGGCTTTGTTGAAGTGGGTGAAACACTCGAAGAAGCAGTACGTCGTGAAACTTTTGAAGAAGTTGGCGTACAACTTAAAAATATTCAGTATCTTGCCAGCCAGCCGTGGCCTTTTCCAAGTAACTTAATGATCGCCTTTAAAGCTGAATATGCAGGCGGTGAAATTCAGTTACAGGAAGAAGAAATTCGTGATGCACAGTTCTTTAAGTTTGATCAACTGCCTGATATTCCATTTAAAGGCAGTATCGCCCATGCCATGATTATGCATGTGACCCAAGGCACGCCTGTGGCAGATGACACCAAAGCTTGGCTATAAGTCTAATTCGCAATCTTGCATTTAAAAAACCGTTGCACCCCATAAGCTGCAACGGTTTTTTTAATTACCATTTTCCACAGAAGATCAATCAACATCACGCATCTTTAAGTGCCTGATCTAAAGCACGCATAATTTGGCGTTTGGTCGCAAAGAAACGACTAAACAAACTCGACACCGATGCCATAACACTGACATGCCCTGTTTTTGGAATGACAATAATTTCACTATGATTGCCATATTTCTTTAATACGTGGTCGAAGTCTGTGGCATTACTTGCCCCCACAATTTGATCTTTTTCTGCCACCAATAAATAGTGTTTGACTGAATTCGGCTCCACAAAATAATACGGCATCACATCCTGATACGGCACCTCTTGATCAAAGGCATCGGCACATAGCGGATCATCCTTATAATCAAAATGATAAGGCCCTGCCAAACCAATAATCGCACGAATGTGATCTTTACAGCTTAAAGCATAGGGCTGGGGATGGTACAACAAGGACATCACATTAAATGCCCCAGCCGAATGTCCCATCAATACCACCTGTGCCGTAGAAATACCCAGTTTGTGTTGCTGCTGAGTCAAGTAATTCAGTGCAAGAGTTAAATCATCAATATAGGTGGGAAAAATATGCTGTGGCGCGAGTTGATAGTTCATCACCGCAACATCAAAGCCTTCTTTTGCAAAAGCTTCGCCCACAAAACGATAATCCTGCTTATCGCCACGTGACCATGCCCCACCATGCACAAACACCATGAGTGGACACTGCGGGCGTGGTGTTGTAGTGCGGTACAAATCCAGACGATGTCGCGCACGTAAACCATAAGCAATATTGCTTTGAACGGTATAACCCTGACGTGGGGTTAAACGGTTCAGCGCATAGCTGCCCAAACTATACAGGCGAAATTCTTCATAAATACGTTTCGCCTGTTCTAAAGTTTTATTCAGTTGTTTAAACCAGTGTTCCACATTATTGAACATGTGTCGGTTCAACCTGATCTGGGTCAATCGCGACTGGCGTTTGTGTTTCTGGAGCAACCATTGGGCTGACAAAGTTCGTATTGTTGCTCGGTTGTAGCTCAATATTATCAATCAGGGTAATAATTTTAGTGACATTGCCCACTTGTTGTAGCACTTGGTTTAAATCCTGCAATTCTGCATTGTTTAAACGTCCCATCACATACAACACACCATCTTCGGTATGAATACGCACTTTGCTGTCTGACACCACAGGTGCTTTCATAATCAACCCACGGGTATTTGCAGTAACCGTGGTGTCCTGCATAATGGTGCTATAGCTGATTTGATTACCCACTGTAATATAATTGTGGATGGTTTTTACATCACTCATGGCACGCACATTGTCTTCTGCCAACTGTTTTAAATGCGCGTCAGGCACTTGCCCTGTCAACAACACATTGCCATGAAAACTTTCTATATTGACACGTGATTGTTTAAAACGTGAATCCAGTTTATATAAATTAATTTTTGCAGTACGTTCAATAGAGTTATCTATAAACACTTGCCCAAGTGAGCGTGCACCACTTTCTGTACCCACTGGCGCAGTGCCTGTGCCACTTGAAATAAAACTTGCACAACCCGATAAACTTGCTACACACAGCAAGGTCACTGCAATACGCTTGAACACTCAGCAAGACTCCTATTATTTTCTTTCAATTCTGGCTTGTGCTGTGCATTTCATCCTTAGATTTGCACGATCAACAATACACCGACTGATGCTTTTGCTTTAAATTTCACTCAAAGATTAATCAAGTCTGCATCAAAAGTAAAAGCATTTTCAATCCATTGCAAATCATACGGGAATTTGGAAAAGTCTTGCTGTACTGTTTTTGCAAATTGCTGAGAAAAATCAAAGCAAATCACATCAAAACGACAATAATATTCTGAATAGTGTGGATATTCTGTTAAAAACTGCATGGCGGTTTTCATAATTTTACGCTGCTTAGATGCAGACACCACTTCGTAGGCTTTGCCATAGCCAGTTTGCGAACGCGCTTTAACTTCTACAAAAATCAGTTGTTCTGCTTGAATAAAAATACCATCTATTTCACCAAAAACACTGTGATAATTCTGCTCCAGCATACGCCAACCGTGTTGATGTAAATATTGCCAAGCCGTCTGCTCTGCCCATGTGCCAATGCTTTGCTGCAGTATTTTTTTATTCATGCTATATCCAATTTTTTATTTTGTTGTGCTGATCAGGCATATTATTCACTGAGGTGAGATGACGCGAGTTTCACACGTCAGACTGCAATTCAGGTAGAATAAGCGCTTGGTCTGTAACTTGCATCAGACGCAAGCCAATACTGCCGTTGTTTCGTGTTTGATTTTTTTATTTTAGTTTGTTATTTCCCACGGAGAAAACTCAATGAGTGCCCAGTTATTTGTTGTTGCTACCCCAATTGGTCACTTAGATGATATGAGCTACCGTGCAATTGATGTGCTCAAATCAGTCAGCCTAATTGCTGCTGAAGATACCCGCACCTCTGCACAATTAATGAAACATTTTAATATTTCAACTCCGCTTACAGCCTGCCATGAACACAACGAAAGTAACAAGATTGATATTTTAGTCCAAAAATTACTCAATGGCGAAGACATGGCGCTCATTAGCGATGCAGGTACACCACTGATTAGCGACCCAGGTTTTAAACTGGTTCGTGCAGCACAAGCCAATGGTATTCGTGTGATTCCTGTGCCGGGTGCATGTGCAGCCATTGCAGCGCTCAGTGCGGTTGGCTTACCAAGTGATCGCTTTAGTTTTCAGGGATTTCTCGCTTCTAAACAGTCACAGCGATTACAACAACTTGAAAAGCTAAAAGATGAAACCCAAACCCTGATTTTTTATGAAGCACCACATCGAATTTTAGATTCAGTCAAAGATATGGCTGCCGTGTTTGGTGCAGATCGCCCTGTTGGCTTTGCCCGTGAAATCACCAAAACCTTTGAAACCATTAAAAAAATGACTTTAGGTGAATTGGCTGAATTTATCGCAGCAGATCATCATCAACAAAAAGGTGAAATTGTATTGGTGGTGGGGGGAGCGAGCGAAGAAAAAGACATGGAACAAGAAAAATTAGATCAATTATTGCAGCGTTTGTTGCAAGATTTATCGGTAAAAGCAGCATCACAATTGGCGGCTGATCTAACAGGGATTAAAAAGAAAATTGCCTATCAACGTGCGTTGGAATTAAGCCAAGCAGCTGAATAAGCCGATTGAGCAATAACAGTGATGACGATCATCGCGCATAAAAAAAGCATCACCCTTTATACAAGGTGATGCTTTTTTATCTTGAAGTGATAAACATTAGAGCAGCCTGCATAGTAAGCATCCCGCCCTAACTCACTCAACAGTTCAACGAATAAATTCAATCAACAAGTTCAGCAAGCACGTTCAACAGATTAGTCGCGCGCAGACTCATCTGGTGGCACTTCGGTAATTTTTCCGCCACGCGCCAAGAATGCAGCCACTTCATCTTCCAATGCCTGACGCTGTTTTAGTTTGGCAGTTACAGTGAGAGTTTCTGCTTCTGCAAGATCACCATCTACAGCACCTTCTTCTGATTCTGCTGCACCTTTTTCAGCCGCTTTCGCTTCATCTTCGTCTACAGTTGAATCTTCTACATCATCGTAATCGTTCATGTCCGTCATCTTAATCTCCCCACAAATGACTTCAATTTAGTCCAAGTGAAAACTGGTTATGAATTACGATGAAATTTAGCAATCTCTTGGCCTTTCGCATAGAGTCTAGATTAAAAAAAACGTATCTTTTTTAACCAAATTCGTAATCAGGTATGTATGACCGTACAAAAAACGACTGTTTTGCTTTAAACCGCGTAGCGTGTGTCTTTAAGCAGGCTTAATCCACTGGCTTGTGACATAAAGGCATCTTTTAACGCAGGCAGCTGCTCCACCTGTTTTAAACCAAAGTTACGTGCCCACACCACAGGGAATAAAGTGGTGGTTTCCATCCAGCCAATCGCAGACATACTATGCATCATGGCATCATTTTGTCCTTTACGACGATGCTCGTAACGCTTTAAAGTTTGCTCATGCGCCCAAACACCACGTTTGAAATCATGCAACAACACATCGCACAGTACGGCTGCATCCAGACAACCAATATTCACGCCCTGCCCTGCAAGCGGATGAATTACATGCGCGGCATCACCAATAAGTGCCAAACCATCTTGCACATAACGCTGCGCTGCACGTGCTTTCAGTGGGAAAATAGCACGTGGGGTTGCCTCTAAGACTTCCCCAAGCATGTGATGACTTTCACGAGTCAAAAGTTGGGTAAAGTCGTCATCATTCAGTTTGGCATATTCTTCGGCATAGTCATCAGGCAAAGTCCAAACAATCGACTGCCAATGCCCTTCCTGCTCGGCGTGTAAACTTGCCATCGGTAAATAGGCCAAAGGACCAGTTTCTAAGAAAATTTGACGTGCAACATGCTGATGCGGCTGCGCAGTACGAATTGCACAGGTTAGACCTGCCTGACGATAATCCAACACATCAAAATCAATAAAGGCTTGTTCGCGCACAAAGGAGTTAGCACCATCTGCGCCAATGACTAGCTTAGTCTGTAATTGTGTACCATCGGCCAAATAAATGTGCCAAACGCCAACACCACGCTCTAAACGGGTCACTTTGACTTGCGTTCGATAATCTTGCACTTGTTGCAACATTTGCTGCTGAATCGCTAGATTTAAAATGCTTGGCTCGACCATTGAACCCAGAGCCTGCTCAATAGCGGGTGTACGTTCGTTACTTGCCCCAAAGTTAATTTCGCCATAGCCATTTTTATTCCAAACCTGCATGCCGCTATACGGCATATGTCGCGCCAGTTTAGACCAGACATTGACTGTTTTTAACAGGTGGATGGTGGCCTGACTTAAAGCCAATACACGCGGATTGGCAACTGCAAGGGTTTTCTCTGCATCTAAAATAGGTGCGGCATCTAAAACTGTAGCCTGCACCCCCCCTTGTGCCAATAAAAGTGCAGTTAAGCCTCCCACCAAGCCGCCACCAATAATGACGACATCTAACACTTGCGTTTGTTGATTTGCTGTGATCATGCTTTTAACCCCATGGCATAATTGGCGACCAAAGGTTTAATGCCTGGAATGGTATCAAACGCGACTAAGCCTGTATTACGCATAAATTTCAGGATTGGGTTTTGATTGCTAAATCCACGTACCACGCTGTCACAGAATTTAATGACTCGCTGTTGATCTTTCAAACGCGATTGTTCATAGTCACGCAGCATTGCAGCATCGCCTAAATCTGCTGACTGTGCCGCCTGTTCGGTGAGATAACGCAATAATACGTAAGCATCTCGCATACACAAGTTAAAGCCCTGCCCTGCGACTGGGTGAATGGTATGCGCTGCATTACCCATCAGTACAACGCGACCAACCGCCTGTTTTTCTGCCAGAACTTGTGACAATGGAAAACTAAAACGACGTCCTGTTTTTTCAAACTTCCCTGCACGGTCACCATAGGCTTGTTGCAAGGCATTTAAAAAGTGTTGATCATTTTCATCACCAATCCATTCATGTTCTGTCCCTTTTGGCACAGGCCACACCACAGAACGGCGATATTCACCTGGCAGGGGCAGCAACGCCAAAGGCCCTAAATGACTAAAACGCTCAAAACCCACATGCGCATGCGGCTTGGAGGTTTGCACTGTGGTCACAATCGCTACTTGGTCATAATCATGTTCCGATGCACCAATGCCCAAGGCTTTACGGCAGAAAGAATCACGACCATCGGCAGCAATCAGTAGTTTGGCAGCAAGCTGTAATTGTTCCTGACCGCGTACCGCTTCAATATAGGCAAAATTTGCATCTTGTTTAAGACTGGTGACCTGCACACCATCAATCAATTCAATCAAAGGTTGTTTACGTACTTCGGTCAACAACACTCGACCTAACCATGCATTTTCAATCACCTGACCAAAGCTTTCGACTTTTTCTTGTTCGGCCAATAAACGTGCCTTGCCAAAACTACCTTGTTCGGTAATTTGAACTTCTAAAATAGGCGTAGCATGTTCTTGCAAGGCATCCCATAAACCTAGCTCTTGGTAAATTTGTACGCTGCGACGCGACAAGGCACTGTTACGTGCATCAAAACTGGAATGATACGGCGCAAGGTTAGCATCGTCATAATTGGGGTATTGAATCGCTTCTAGCAACTTCACTGCAATGTTTGACTTAGCCAACATCAAGGCTAAGCTTAGCCCGACCATACCACCGCCTACAATGATCACTTCTTGTTGCATGCCTTGATCCTTTTTATGAGGTATTCGACTTCAAAAGATTCAATCGAAATACGTATAATCTGTAATGGATTTTATCTTACCGCAAAGTCATTTATTTTTATAATGAATTAGTGTTGAAGCTATGGAAGATGATTAGACTTCTTGCAAATGTCCGATTCAAACTATAATTATTAATCCCCCATCTTCTTGCTCCGAGCCATGCATGACACAAGAGAAGATATATTCCATACTTAGTACTATTGATGGCTGATGATCAATTTTGAAATAAGCTCAATGATAAAAATGATCTCACATAATGATTATTATACAAACTATCTTTGTAATGCATATTGCATTACAATATTTCCATACATTCAATAACTGAGAAAAGTGATGGCTACTGTTAATTTCAGGGTCGATGAAGCCCTTAAAGAAAAATCTTATTCAATCCTTAAAGAACAAGGTATCTCACCTACCGATTTCTTTACCAATATTCTTGAATATGTGGCAACGACTGGAAAGCTTCCAGTACAGAAAGCGTTGCTTTCAGAAGAAGATGCTGAACTATTGGCACTTGTCCGTAAACGCATGAATGATCCTAAAGAGATGTTCGAGGAAGTCACATTAGATGACTTATAATCTTTTACGTCACAAGGACTTCACTGCAGAATGGGAAAAGCTTCCGAGTGCTATCCGCGACCAATTCAAGAAAAAATTAGCCAAAGTCATTGAGCAGCCACATATTCCAAAGAACATGCTTAAAGGTGATCTTGCTGGCTGCTATAAAATCAAATTATTAAAAGCGGGTGTCCGACTTATTTATCAGGTCAAAGATGATCAGGTCGTTATTTTGCTCATTACCGTTGGAAAGCGTGCTGATAACATTGTTTATGATGAAGCAAAAAAGCGGATCAAAGACTAAAAATTATTTACATACTCAAAATTTACACGCGCTTTCTAATAAAAAAGCTGATCACTTGACCAGCTTTGATTAGACCCAATTAAGCAGATTTAGCTTTTGCCATCAATGCTTCAATCTCTTCCACAGTTTTAACCACTTTTGAAGTCAGATTCAATGGCCCGTTCGCAGTCGCCACAATATCATCTTCAATACGGATGCCTATACCACGCCATTTAGCATCTACCGTTTCATCATCGGGTGCAATGTATAGACCCGGTTCAACGGTCACCACCATACCTTCTTCATAAACACGCCAGTCTTCACCATGTTTATAGCTGCCGACATCATGCACATCCATGCCCAACCAATGCCCTGTACCGTGCATATAAAACTGACGATAACTTTCTGAAGCAATAATTTCTTCTAAATCGCCCTGCATAATGCCTAGATCAAGCAATCCTTGCACCAAAATACGCACCGCAACATGATGCGGCTCTTTGTAGGAGTTACCAATTTGCACGGCTTCAATTGCTGCAATTTGCGCATCCAATACAATGTTATACAGCGCTTTTTGTTCTGGGCTGAATTGACCATTCACGGGAAAAGTACGGGTAATATCTGAGGCATAGCACTGATATTCACAGGCTGCATCAATCAGGACTAAATCGCCATCTTTAAGCACTTTGTCATTTTCGACATAATGCAAAATGCAGGCATTTTCACCACCACCAACAATACTGTTATAGGCAGGTACGCAGCCAATTTTACCAAAAATATAATTCAGTTCAGCTTCTAGCTCATATTCCATCATGCCTACTTTTACTGTTTGCATAGCACGAATATGCGCTTCTGCACTGATATTTGAGGCAATTTGCATCAACTCCAATTCAGACTCAGTTTTATGCAAACGCATTTCATCCAGCAAACGATCTAACTGAACAATTTTAGCAGGTGCAGTATTGCCTTGACGATGTTGTGCATCGGCTTGTTGGTTCCATGCCGCAACACGTACATCAAATTCAGTCTGCTGCCCTAAACGATAATACAACGTGTCTTTATTGACAATTTTGGCGATGATTTCTGCATCTAATTGCGCAATTGCAAAAGACTCATCTGCCTCAAACAACTCAATTGCGCCTTCTAGCCCTGCACGATAACCATTCCAGATTTCCATTTCACGGTTACGTTCACGGCAGAACAACGTGTAGGTATAACCTTCATCAATTGATTCATAGGTTTCAATCACCGCAACTGCTTCAGGTTCGGCAAAACCTGTTAAATAGAAAAAACTGCTGTCGGCACGATATTTATAATCTGCATCACGATTACGCATTGCCACAGGACTGGTTGCAATAATTGCGACACTATTGGGCCCCATCAGTTCTGCAAGTTGATCACGACGTTCTTTAAATTCGACTTGAGTCAGTTTTTTCATAAATACGGTCTACATATATAAAATGATGAAAATATGATTGTTGTAATGACTTAAAGCACCTTACACCGACATACTTAGGCACACAACGCCCGATTAACTCGGACGGTGTGGCGTAAACATTTCAACAACAGCACTTGCGTTTTGTGTGGTTTGTGCAGTTTGTTGACGCGACTTAGCATGTAAGTTTTGCAATAAAGAGCTTTCTTCTACTGGTACTTTTTTACGTCCTACAGATAAACTCACAGGAATTAAACGTACAAATTCATACAATTCCTGATAGCTTTCTTCGCCTTCTTCGTCATTGTCTGAATCTTCAAATTCAACCGCAGCGACATCTTGTAAATGCTCAATCAGTTCAATTTCATCTGAACGAATATGCCCAGAAGCTAAACCAAACCCAAGCACGACGCCTGCACACCAATCCGCCAAAGCTTGTACACGTTCTTGTAAAAGATGTTCATCATCTGGCAACAACGGCAAATAATCCAACTCATCTTCAGACAAGGCATGTGCGACATCTTCTGATTCATCGGTTAAAAGTGACAGTGCGGCAGGCTCTAATTCTGGCACATTTAAAGTTTCTAAAATCTGCTGCCATTCGGTTTCACTTGGTGCATCTGTCACACAAACTATACCTGTCAGCAAGCCATGTAACTCACTTGGGCTTGAAATTTCTTCAATGTTAGAAAAATTGCGGAACCATTCCGACCAACCTGAAATATCGTCTTGCATTCGTTTATCCAATCTCTATACTTCGTATATATTACCTTTGTTTGCAATACTGTGCGACCACGATATGTTAGAAGAATTACAGCGTCTACAAGCGCATATTGGTGTTTTAAAAACACGAATTGATCATTATGAAAGTGAAAATACCGCCCTCAGCACAGCCAAGCAAACTGCTGAGGAACAGCATCATGCACAAATTGTGCAAAGAAACAGCATTATTACTGCCAAGCAAGATGAAATTGAGAATCTGACTGAGCAATTAAGCAGCACTCAGGCGCAATTTCAGCAGTTAAACCAAGATGCGACAGCACTGGCAGACCGTTACAGTCGTTTGGAAAAAAGCTGTACTGATTTGAAAAACCGCTTTCAGGAAATTTTGGCTGAGCGCAATGAATTACGCATTCTGAAAGAAAAAATGCTGAATGATCAGCGTATGAATCAGCATGAAATTCAGACACTCAAACAAGAACGTGAAAGATTGTTACAAAAAAATGAGCATGCCAAAGCCAAAGTTGAAGCTATTATTCAGCGTCTTGCAATTTTAGGTACAGCTCAAGATCATCATGCGCAAGAAATTCAACAACTTGCCCACCCTGCCGAAGTGAGCGAGGAAGGTTAATATGTCAGTTCAAATTCCAATTGATTTACGTGTTTTAGGACATAGTTTCCGTTTAGCCACAACTGAAGAAAAAAGAGAAGATTTAGAGCGTGCAGCACAATTATTGAATGAACGCTATGATGAGTTTCGTCGTAAAGCGCCCAATATGGAACCGAGCAAACTGATTATTGTGGTGGCTTTAGAGTTGATGCAAGAGGTTCTTTCTATGAATAAATCTTTGCAGCATTATGAGCATTGTGAGCGTTTACTCAGCACCATTTTGCAAGAAGTTGAAGCCCTTACTTAAGTGTCGTTTTTTTGACTTAAGTTTGCATAAAGGCTATGCAAACAAGCTCTATCTTTACAGTTAATTCGTGAACATGAGTTGCCAAGCAACTGAGATGGGTTATACTAATTCTAACTCTGAGGTGTTCGCCAGCGAGTCTATATCCCTGCCGATACTTAAATCTTAGGATTGTGTTCTGCATATTTAGAGCGTATGCCCATCTCGTATGGGAAACCCAGCAAGTATGCGTCGCGTCCGCCTTGAACTTTTTCGGGTTCAGGGTAACGACATGCAGCGGCATCTTCGGAGCTATTTATTTTTAAATATCTAAAAATAAAATGTCTAAAAAATATAAAATCGTTTAGAAAAATGTATCAGCAGAAACCTTAAACCGCTCAGACAGCGCTTTAATATGACGAATATTCAACTGGCGTTTGCCGCTTAAAATCTCCGAAATCACAGATTGAGTTGCAACCTCTGCCAAGTCAGATTGACCTAATCCATGTTGCGCCATCAAAAAAGCTAAAGCAGCACGACCATCTCCATGAGGAATAGGCAGGTGTTCATTTTCATAAACAGAAACCAAGTCACCGAGTTGATGAATCAGCCCCATTAAAGGATGCGTTTCATCATCACCAACAATATCTAAAAGCTCATCTAAAGCCTCGACAAGTGCATGAAAATCTTTTTCATTTTCTGGTTTACTCAGCAAAGGAGCAACGTAGTGCCAGTGATCTACAGCCTGTTTAATCATTGCGTTCATACTAATCCTCCTTCCAATGACCTTTGTCATATTCTTTATGGGATAACACATGACGAATATACACACGCTTTGCCTGATACATCACAACAGCAATAAGTCGAATCTTATTCCCACCAATATCGAATACATGAAACTTTCCAACTTTATCAACTGCTGGAAATAACTGCTTCATTTCGGCAAAGTCTTTCGGATCATTTGCCTTAATAATTCGATACCAACCATCGAGTGCTGTTTCAGCCTGTGGCCACTTGTGCATTGCCTCTATAATTCTAGCGTGGGTGATCACATGCATAATATTTTATCGCATTTTGCTATAAATCAAGTATAAACTGATTATCGCATATTGCAATATTTTATAGCGAATTAAACAAACTCAGTTTCACCAACTTGATGATAGTGACGATTAAAATAAACCAACGCCTGATCTTGTTGATTTTTTTGAATGGCAACTATTGGGCAAATAAAAATAGTATGCGTCCCCACTTCTTGAATTTGCGAAATTTCACAATCAAAGCTGACCAATGCATTTTTTAATATAGGAGCGCCCGTTTCCAAAGCAGCCCATTCAGCCTGCTTAAAACGCTCATCGGAACTCAATTTTGATGAGGCAAATGCATTGGAAAGATGTTCTTGTTCTGCATTTAGCACATTCACACACAGCACTTTATTCTCTAAAAAACTGAGATGTGAACGCGATGATTTATTCATACACACCAATAATGTTGGCGGTGTATCTGTCACGCTACATACCGCAGATGCAGTAAAACCATGACGTCCTGCATATCCCATTGTCGTCACTACATTGACTGCACTTGATAAGAAAGACATTGCATTTTTGAAGTCTGTTGCTTTAACCATCACCGTATTCCAACACTCAACTTTTTTAGAAAGTTCAAAGGATGCTTTTTGCCTGAAAAAGCATCCCTGATTCACTTAACTTAAATTCACTTGGCTTGAATTCACTTCGCCTGATCGAACGCTTAACTAGATAATTCTTGGCGAATAATCTTCGTACCAGCAGCCAAAGCCTGTAACTTGCCTCGTGCAACCTGACGACTCAATGGTGCCATTCCACAGTTAGTCGATGGGTACAACTTGTCTGCATCGACAAATTGCAATGCTTTGCGCAATGTATCTGCAACTTCATCGGCTGTTTCAATCGTATTCGTTGCGACATCAATCGCACCCACCATCACCTTTTTACCACGGATAAGTTCAAGCAAATCCATCGGAACACGTGAGTTGTGACATTCCAGTGAGATAATATCCAAATTAGACTGCTGTAGTTTTGGGAAAACTGCTTCGTATTGACGCCATTCTGAGCCGAGTGTTTTTTTCCAATCGGTATTGGCTTTAATGCCATAGCCATAGCAAATATGCACGGCTGTTTCACATTTCAAACCTTCTAACGCGCGCTCTAATGTTGCCACGCCCCAGTCATTCACCTCATCAAAAAACACATTAAACGCAGGTTCATCAAACTGGATGATATCCACGCCTGCTGCTTCAAGTTCACGCGCTTCCTGATTCAGGATTTTGGCAAATTCCCACGCCAGTTTTTCACGGCTCTTGTAGTGCGCATCGTATAAAGTATCAATCATGGTCATAGGACCAGGCAGCGCCCATTTGATGGGTTGATCTGTCAGTGAACGCAGGAATTTGGCATCTTCAACAAAGACTGGTTTTTGCCTAGAAACTGCACCCACCACAGAAGGGACACTGGCATCATAACGATCACGAATTTTGACTGTTTCACGTTTTTCAAAATCGACACCTTCAAGGTGTTCAATAAAGGTGGTGACAAAATGCTGACGGGTTTGCTCCCCATCACTCACAATATCAATCTCTGCTTGCTGTTGTTCATGCAGTGATAGACGTAGCGCATCTTGTTTTGCGTCCAGTAATTCTTGCCCTGTTAATTTCCAAGCTGACCAAAGCTTTTCAGGTTCTGCGAGCCACGAAGGTTTAGGTAAACTGCCAGCCGTTGAGGTCGGTAATAAAATAGCCATTTTGAATCTTCTATCTGTATTTTAAGTTAAGCAACACGTTCTTGATTGGCAGCATGTAGCGGCACGAACTTGGCAGCCCATTGTTCAAGAATATCTTGATAAGGCTTGATAAAGTTTTCTTCAGTCCATTTGCCCTGCTTGACTGCCAACTGACCTCGCTCAACACGGTCATATACAACTTGGGTTAATGAATAATCCTGATAATTCAAACTTGGCTGATAGACCTCGCCTGCAGGTGAGTTGGTGTTATAAATTTCAGGACGATAAATTTTCTGGAAACTTTCCATGGTACTGATGGCACTGATCAGCTCAAAATCTGTGTAATCACGCAGTAAATCGCCAGAAAAATAGAACGCAAGCGGTGCATTGCTATTTTCAGGTTTGAAGTAACGCACGGTTAAACCCATTTTTTCAAAATAGTCATCGGTTCGTGAATATTCATCATTTTTATATTCTGTGCCTAAGACAGGATGCACATTGGTCGTACGATAATAAGTTTTTGTGGTTGATACGCTCAGGCAAATCACAGGTTGTTTTTGAAACTCAGCTTGGAACACTGCTGAACTGACCAAATGCTGATAAAGCTTGCCATGTAAATCACCAAAACTTTCAGGCTTTTCATTTACTTTGCAGCCTAATGCTGGCAAGACCACACTAAAATCATAATCACGAACATACGATGAAAAACTGTTGCCAATCATGCCTTCAATACGTTCATTTGTTTGATGATCTGTGATCGTACTTTTTAGCATTTCAATGAATGGAAAAGTTTTGCCATTTCCTTCAATATCAATTTCTGCAGAAATAATGTCGATTTCAAGCGAATAACGATCACCTTTTGGGTTATCGCAAGATGCCAGCGAGTTAAAACGATTATTGATCATCGCTAAAGTTCTGCGTAAATTTTCCTGACGGCTTTCACCACGCGCCAAATTTGCAAAATTGGTGGTTAAACGCGTGTTGTTAGCAGGTTCATAGTTTTCGTCAAAACGAATACGTTTAATTGAACAGGTGAATGGCTTTGTCATGATGATCTACTACCCAAATTTAAAAAGTTAAAATTTCTGAATGAGGGTATTTATACTGGAACGACAAAGTGAATAAAAATGATTTAACCTCAACCTAAAGTGAATTTTATTCACCTTAATTTAAAATATGCAGCAAAACATCTAAAAATGATGGTTTTTCTGTTATCCCTTAAATTTAAAAATTAAAATAAATATTTCAATAACAACAAGTTAAAACCAAAAAATATTTTTATTCCGATAAATATTGAAGAGTATATTTTAGAGGACAGCACATAGTTCATTCAGCAGATTTCAGCCCTGAATGAATGAAACTCAGCTTGAAGTTAGAAAATCTCAGCTTCTGATTGGCTTGGTTTAGCATCTTCGTGATCAAAATGTATTCAGTTGGTCACATCAAAAAACAACGAGAAAAAATCGGCAGGCAAAAAAATAGGTCAATTCGTCAGTTGACCAATTGACCTTACGATAAGCTCACACATTGGAGCTTCTTAGATGATGCAGTTTTATTGAACTTGTGCAGGAAAATCATCTTCTGCCAATGCAGCCGTAATTTGATCTACAGTTGCAGTGCTTTCCACGGTCACAATTTTAGTCGCTAAATCGACTTCAACTTTTGCAGCAGGATCAACATCTTGAATGGTTGCCGTGACACCACGTGCACAACCGCCACAAGTCATATTTTCAATCAATAGTTTCATTGCGAACTCCACACTTCTGCCTTTGTTGAACTGTAGTTTAAAGCTTACCATGCTGGCAAGGTCAAGCCTATTTTGGGCTAAAATTTACTTGACCTTACCATCGTGTCAATCTATATGCTAAACACATCCTCCAAATTATAGAGACGACCATGGACGCAAAACACCCAAATGCCTCTCCCTATCAGGAAACTTTGTCTATAGAAGGCATGACCTGTGCCTCATGTGTCGGGCGTGTCGAAAAAGCCTTAAAAAAAGTCGATGGTGTAGAAAAAGCTGAAGTGAATCTTGCAACAGAAAAAGCACTGATTCACGCATCGCAACCTTTAGACCGTGCACTGCTCATTAAGGCAGTGCAACGTGCAGGTTTTGATGTAGCTGCCATTCAACCAATAGAACTGTCTATTGATGGCATGACCTGTGCCTCGTGTGTAGCACGTGTCGAAAAAGCCTTAAAGAAAGTGTCTGGTGTAGAACAAGCCAATGTCAATTTGGCGACTGAACGCGCATGGATTCAACCGAATGCCACAGTTTCTAGCCAAGACCTGATTCGAGCGATTCAAAAAGCAGGTTATGACGCCAAACTGCTGCAACACGACTCTAACGAACAACACGATAAAAAGAATCTGGAACAGCAACAACTGAAACGTGATTTAGTAATTTCACTGATTTTAGCCTTGCCTGTATTTATTCTGGAAATGGGCTCACACATGATTCCCGCCTTTCACATGTGGGTGATGCACAATATTGGGCAACAACAAAGTTGGTTGATTCAATTTGCTTTAACCACATTGGTGCTGCTGTTACCAGGACGTCGTTTTTATCAAAAAGGGATTCCAGCGCTGTTACGTTTTGCGCCTGATATGAACTCTTTGGTGGCTGTGGGAACTTTGGCTGCATACAGTTTTTCATTGGTAGCGACATTTATGCCACAGCTTTTACCAGAAGGCACAGTGCATGTTTATTATGAAGCTGCGGCAGTGATTGTCAGTTTAATTTTGCTAGGGCGCTATTTCGAAGCCAAAGCCAAAGGTCGCACTTCACAAGCCATTCAGCATTTAATTGGTATGCAAGCCAAAACTGCGCGTATTCATCGAGATGGTCAAATCATTGAAGTACCTGTGGCAGAAGTCAGTTCCAATACCATTGTCGAAATCCGCCCGGGTGAACGTATTCCTGTAGATGGTGAAGTAGTCGAAGGTCATAGTTATATAGATGAATCGATGATTACAGGTGAACCTGTTCCTGTGGCAAAACAAGTGGGCAATCAAGTTGTAGGCGGTACCATCAACCAAAATGGCACACTAAATATTCGTGCTACTGCCATTGGTGAAGCTTCGGTGTTGGCGCAAATTATTCGCATGGTCGAGCAGGCGCAAGGCTCTAAATTACCTATTCAAGCCTTGGTGGATAAAGTGACCATGTGGTTTGTACCTGCCGTGATGTTATTGGCTGCACTTACTTTTATTGTGTGGTTTATTTTTGGCCCAGAACCTACCCTAACCTTTGGTTTAGTCAATGCAGTCGCTGTTCTAATTATTGCCTGCCCATGTGCGATGGGTTTAGCCACACCGACTTCAATTATGGTGGGAACAGGTCGTGGCGCAGAAATGGGCGTGCTGTTTCGTAAAGGCGAAGCTTTGCAGCTTTTGCAAGATGTTAAAGTGGTCGCGGTGGATAAAACAGGAACGCTCACCGAAGGCAAACCAACATTAACCGATTTTCATGTGCAATCGGGTTTTGATGCAGATCAGGTCTTTGCACTTTTGGCATCGGTAGAAGCGAAGTCTGAGCATCCTATTGCATTGGCGATTGTGCAAGCTGCAACAGAAAAGCAAGTCAGTTTACTGCCTGTTACCGAATTTGACAGCATCACAGGTTCAGGTATTGAAGCACTGGTGAATGGTCAACGTATTCAGATTGGTGCAGACCGTTATATGCAACAAATTGGGCTAGATGTTAGCGCTTTTAATGCAGAAGCTGCACGTTTAGGACAAGAAGGCAAAACACCAATTTATATGGCGATTGATCAACAACTGGCAGCCATTGTTGCCGTTGCAGACCCAATTAAAGACACGACTTTTGCTGCTATTGCAGCGTTGCATCAACTGGGTTTAAAAGTGGCGATGATTACGGGAGATAACCGACATACGGCTCAGGCAATTGCTGCACGTTTACAGATTGATCATGTGGTGGCCGAGGTTTTACCTGAAGGCAAGGTCGATGTTGTACGTGAATTACAACAGCAATTTGGACGTGTGGCTTTTGTGGGTGATGGTATTAATGATGCCCCTGCTTTGGCACAAGCCGATGTTGGAATTGCGATTGGCACAGGCACAGATGTTGCGATTGAAGCAGCCGAAGTGGTGTTGATGTCGGGCAATTTACAAGGTGTGCCCAATGCAATTGCTTTGAGTAAAGCCACCATCCGCAATATTCGTCAAAATCTGTTTTGGGCATTTATTTATAATATTGCCTTGATTCCAATTGCTGCAGGCGTGCTATACCCGTTTGCAGGTATTTTGCTCTCGCCTATTTTTGCTGCGGGCGCGATGGCATTATCTTCAGTGTTTGTATTGGGTAATGCGCTCCGTTTAAAATATTTCCAAGCAGCACAGATTTAAATGCAACATACAAAAGGGTTTAGAAGATTGCTCTACGCCCTTTTTATGAGAGAAGTGACATGAATATTGGTCAAGCCTCTAAGCTATCGGGTATTTCCAGCAAAATGATTCGTTATTATGAGCAAATTGGTTTACTGGATACCGCCAAACGCTCTGCTTCGGGTTATCGGATTTATTCTGAGCAAGATTTAAAAACTTTGTCTTTTATTAAGCATGCACGGGATTTGGGGTTTTCTTCTGAGCAAATGAAAGAATTGCTAGGTTTATGGAAAAATGCTGACCGACAAAGTGCAGAAGTGAAGCAACTCACGCTTAAACATATTGAAACCTTAAAACAGAAGATTACGCAATTACAGGAAATGGCGAACTGGTTGCAAAGCTCTGCAGATCATTGCTCTGGCGATGAACAGGCAGATTGTGTGATTTTAAAAGATATTGAATTGGGGAAGTGATTTGGAATTAAGCTTCCCCCATTCAAACAAGACCTGACAGTTATCCACTTGTTAGAAACCATTGTTGTATCTGTCAGCTTAAATTTAACTTAGGAAATCTACATCCCTATCTTTTTAATACATAGCATAAAAAACTCACACTTTGGGGAAGTGTGGGGGGAAACTTGGAATATCTGTTACTTTATGGGAGCGGATTATATATAAACACAATTTGAATTGATAGATATTCTAAACAATTTACGAGATAAATTTAACACTTTTTAAGAATCTCTCCGATAAACTGCACAACAATCAAGTTTTAGCACTATTCATTACGCATATTTTAGCGCGGTAATTCATACCCTTTTTCATTAATTAAACGAACCGCAGCATCACAGACTTCTGCATCATAAATTGTACCGTGTCCACGTATGACTTCTGCAAGTGCGACATCTACCCCTAATGCGAGGAGAAATAAATGACTTTAAGTCAAATACGTCTGGCGATACTAAGTCACGAGATAATTTAGGCATACTTTACCCTGCACCCAACCGATGAATGGTTTTTAGACTGACTTCGCTCACTACAGGTACGACAATATTCTGAAAAGACATCACGATATTTCCTATTTACTTGCAAGCCTGATTGAATCAATCTCTTTTATCATCTTACAAGCTATTGATCATTTTTTAAGGCATTTAAAAGTTGAAATTTAAGGAAATTTTATAAAAAACTCCAAGCTCAAACTCAAAAACCACATTACGACTTCATCTATTTTGTGAAATACCTCTCATTTTTAAACGATAAATTTTTTAGAATGATTTATGCTATATCACACATCAATAAACGAAAATTGAATAACAAGAGAGTTTGATCTATGCCACATTCTTACCACCTCGAAAAACACTATATTGAACGGTCTGGATGGTTACGTGCTGCAGTATTGGGTGCGAACGATGGGATCATTTCTGTGACCAGTTTGGTCGTGGGGATGGCAGCCAGTGGTGCATCTTCTCAAACATTGTTAATTACCTGTATTGCAGGCTTAATTTCGGGCGCTGCTTCTATGGCAGCAGGTGAATATATTTCGGTGAAATCTCAACAAGACATTGAACAAAATGACCTTGCGATGGAAGCACGCGAATTAAAACTCAATCCAGAGCATGAACTAAAAGAACTCACCAATATTTATATGATTCGTGGTTTAGATGCCGAATTGGCAGAACAAGTTGCCATACAACTGACTGCTCACAATGCTCTAGATGCCCATGCCCGTGACGAAATTGGTATTTTAGAACACACCTCAGCGCAGCCATTTATGGCAGCTTTTTCGTCGGCATTGGCATTTACTGTAGGTTCATTATTCCCGTTGGTGTCTATTTTACTCTTACCTGAACATCTGTTAGACAAAGGCGTAATGTTGGTTGGTGTAATTAGTCTAGGGGTTATGGGTGCGCTTGCCAGCTATGTCGGTGGCGCAAGTATGTGGAAAGGTGCATTGCGTGTCATGATCTGGGGTATTGTCGCCATGGTATTCAGTGCGTGGATTGGTTCAATGTTCCATGTCGCTGTGGCTTAAAATCTAGAAAACTCAGTATAAAAATCTGCCCTATCTTTGGATAAAAATATGTTCAGAGATAGGGCAAGCTTCAGAAATAACATGAATGAACAGCTTATCCATGCAAAGTTTATATCTCTAAAACTTCTATCTTCAAAGTTAATCAAATAAAACTACAACAGATTCAGCCCACAATTTTAAGTCAGTTTTAAGTTTCAAATTTTAAACTAAAGCATCTTAAAGTCTTTTGAATCATTGACGATGTCTAAACAGCCCCAATCACCACTTGCTCCGTCTTTCTTTGCCCGACTGCGCTTTTGGCAAAAACCAATTTCATTATTCTATTTCAATCTGCTGCTTGCCTTATGGTTAGGCTTGGTATTGAACTATGGATTTTATGAGAAAATTCAACAATTCACGCCTTATCAGGGCATTAAAGCCATAGGCTTATTGAGCGCAACCGTGATCGTGATCATATCGGCGTATAACCTATTGCTGCAATGGCTGAACTGGCGTTGGAATGCCAAAATATTAGCCAGTATTTTGATTGTAGTCGGTGGATTCAGCGCTTATTTTGTCAATAGTTTAGGTGTGGTGATTACCGCAGACCAAATTCAAAATATGCTGCAAACCGATGTACGTGAAGTACGTGATCTTTGGTCAGTGCGCTTGGTGGTTTGGAGTGTGCTGTTTGTGCTACTGCCATTGGTCTTGGTGTGGTCTGTTAAAATTCAGCCGACTCATTTTGCCCGTCAATTACTGCAAAAGACCTTAGGCAGTGTGGTTTCGATTGTGCTGATTTTAGGTTTATTGTTCTGTTTTTATGTGGATTATGCTGCAATCTTCCGTGAACATCGTGATTTAAAAGGCATGCTTTCTCCACAAAATGCGATTACCTCTAGTCTATCGTATTATAAAAAGAAAGCTCCTAAACAGAATTTGCCGCTGCTGCGCTATGGTGAAGATGCGCATTTAATTCAACGTGCGCAAACAGGCACAGCACCCAAAATTATGCTGTTGGTGGTTGGTGAAACTGCACGTGCTGAAAGCTTCTCGCTGAATGGCTACGCAAAAAATACCAACCCTGAACTCTCCAAGCTGCCTGTGATTAATTTCACTCAAGTCAGCTCTTGTGGTACAGCCACGGCTGTTTCTGTGCCGTGCATGTTCTCGGGGATGCCACGCCAAAATTATGATGAACAACTGGCAAGTCACCGTGAAGGATTACTGGATATTGCTCAGCGTGCAGGTTATCAAGTCACTTGGATTGATAACAATTCAGGCTGTAAAGGTGCCTGTGATCGGGTGCAGCAATATCAAATTCCTGCAGAACTAAAACAAAAATGGTGTGATGCCAGCGGTGAATGTTTAGACGAAATTTTAGTAGACAGTTTACAGGCTTATCTTGCTCAACTGGACCCGAAAGACACGCGCTCACATTTAATTGTATTGCACCAAATGGGCAGTCATGGACCTGCTTATTTCAAACGCTCAACCGCAGCTTATCAACCCTTCCAACCGACGTGTAACAGCAATGCGATTCAGGGGTGCAGTGCCGATGCCTTACGCAATACCTATGACAACTCGATTGTCTATACCGACCATGTTTTAAGTCAGTTGATTCAAACTTTAGAGCAACAAAAAAACTATCAAACAAGTTTTTGGTATTTGTCTGATCATGGAGAATCGACAGGCGAACATGGTTTATATTTACACGGCGCACCGTATTCTATGGCACCCACTCAACAAACTCATGTACCGATGCTGATGTGGTTTTCAGAAACTTGGCAACAACAAAATGCTGCGCAAGTGAATTGCTTAAAAGCACAACGCCAAACAGCATTGAGTCAGGACAATCTTTTCCCAAGTTTATTGAGCTTACTAGATGTAAAAAGCCAAGTGATTGATCCGAAAAATGATATGCTGAATCAATGTTCTGCCCCATCTACCACTCAACCGCAGCACGAGTCGTAACATGCCTAAAATATTAATCATTGAAGATGATTTTATGATTGCCGAATCGACCCAAACCTTGCTCAAGTTACAGCAATTTGATGTTACTTGGGTGAACAACGGGATTGATGGCTTAAAGCAATTAGAGCAGCAAGATATCCAGTTGGTGTTGCTGGACTTAGGCTTACCCATGATGGACGGCATGCAGGTATTAAAAAACATTCGCCAGTTACATCTACAATTGCCCGTGCTGATTATTTCTGCGCGTGATCAATTGCAACAACGGGTGGATGGTTTAAATCAGGGTGCAGATGATTATTTAATTAAACCCTATGAATTTGATGAATTACTGGCGCGAATTTATGCCCTGCTCAGACGTAGCGGCGCACAAAATCCTGTAAACGATACCGCACATATTTTAAGTTATGGCGATTTAGTCTTAGATACCGAACAACATTTGGCAAAATTCAAAGGTGAATATATCGAATTGTCGAATCGTGAATGGGCAATTTTAATGGCTTTGGTCAGCCACCCTAATAAAATTTTCTCTAAAAGTAATTTAGAAGATAAATTATATGATTTTGACAGTGAAGTCAGCAGCAACACCATTGAAGTCTATATTCACCATTTACGCGCCAAACTTGGCAAGGACTTTATTCGTACCATTCGTGGTTTGGGCTACCGTTTAGGGCAAATTTAATGCAATCCTACTCTTTGCAAAAACGTCTGATTGTTTATGTTTCTATCTTTAGTGTCATGTTGGGCTGCGTTTTGGTATTTGCAGCGTATCGAATTGCCCTAGAAGAAATGAATGAAATTTTAGATGCACAAATGCAAAGTTTGGCAGAACGCATTGCAGCGAACCATCCTGAACCTACACAGAGCCAAATCGATTTAAATCAGAGATATAGCGAAGAAGACTTATTTGTCGATATTTGGTCATATGACGATGCTACAACACAATTACACCCTCAAGATGTGTTGCTACAACCCGTAGAAAAACCAGGGTTTTATAATCATCAAACCGAAGTTGGACTGTGGCATACCTATATTTTGCCGCAAGAAACCCTACAGATTCAAATTAGCCAGCAAAACTCTGTGCGCCAATATTTAGCTTTAGAATTAGCGGCAAATATGTTTATTCCCTATGCAATATTTTTACCCTTTGCCCTTTTGGCTTTGGGTTGGCTGATTCGTCATAATTTTCAACCACTAAATAACTTTAAAAGCGAATTGGCACGTCGTAAAGCGCAGGATCTCAGCCCGATTCACATGTTGGATTATCCTGTCGAGCTTGCACCCACGATTCAGGAAATGAATCAGTTATTTACGCGAATTTCTGCCGCACAGCAGGAACAGCGCCAGTTCGTTGCCGATGCTGCACATGAGTTACGTACCCCGCTCACCGCACTTAATTTACAAGTACAAATTTTATTGCAGCAATTTCCACATAGTGATGCTCTCAATAATTTAAGCCAAGGGGTTTTGCGTTTACAGCATTTGGTCAATCAGTTATTAAGCTTAGCCAAGCAAGATGCCTCAGATAGTCTAATTGAAAGCGATCAAGCTCTATCTTTAAATCAAATGACCATTGCCTGTGTGGAACAGCTCATTCAATTGGCATTGCAAAAAGATATTGATTTAGGTGTCGAACAACGCCAAGAGTTGAATATTCATGGACAAAGTTCTGCTTTGCATTCCATTATTTATAATTTAATTGATAATGCGATTAAATATACCCCCAAACAAGGCGTGATTAATGTGACTATTTTTCAGCAAGAACAACATGCAATTTTGCAAATTGAAGACAGTGGTGCAGGCATTGACCCCGCACTATTCAATCAAATTCGACAGCGTTTTTACCGTATTCATAACCATGCGGAAATTGGTAGTGGTTTAGGTTTATCTATTGTAGATAAAGCCACCCAACGCTTAGGTGCAAGTTTAGAGTTTTCTAAAAGTGCCAGTTTAGGTGGTTTATGTGTGCAGGTTAAATTTCCGATGCGTTAAGATCGGGTTTTAAGTTAGATTTTGAGTATGCAATTTATGCGCCAAGAATGCATAGGCAACCACATTCAAACACCAAGTAATCCAGCCTGTCCAAAGATTATGACTAAAAAAATGTGCCCCGCGCATCATTTGCGCCCAGCCCATCCCCATGCCTAAAATACATGCTGCAATTAAGAAAAAATAAGCACGTTTAGGTTGAGCAGCCCGATAAACAAAATATCCTACCAATAAAGCAAAACCACTTGAGGCATGCCCCCCTGGAAAACAATGCCCTGCCGTTGCACTTAAATCCCGCCGAACACCATGCGCTGTGGCAATGCTCATATCCCACGGGCAAGCATGTGCCGACTGTGATTTAAGTATTGCAATCACACTGGTCGAAATCACCACCATCCAAAAGAAATAGCCAAACTCCCAACGACGAGCACGTAATTTTTGAAATCTGAAAGACAGCAACCAAGCCAGCAAATAGCTCAGATATACTGCAATCAGGATATATTTGACATAACGATGATTTAATTCAGCCAATGCCCAATTTTGTCGAAGTGGAAATTCTGCATGAGCATCCACGAAGGGTTGAATGAGGTGTAAATCTAGCCTGCCTGCAACGCTAAATAAATTGAGCAATATCAGCAAACTCAGAAGGAGTAAAATTGCTTGAAGAAGTAAAAATTTTGAATGCTGATGCCGCATGAAGAATACTCAACTCACTATCTATTTTAAAGTCTGTTTTATGCTTGTTTTTAAGGGATTAAGCAGGAATCAGGCATGCGCCCCAAGTCAATGCGATAATTGCCAAAGCAACAAATTGCGCTGCACTGCCCATATCTTTGGCATTTTTAGACAAGGGATGTTGCTCAATTGAAACACGATCGACCACAGCTTCAATGGCTGAATTAATCAGTTCGACAATGATGGCAAGTAAACACACCACGATCATGATCACTTGTTCGACACGACTAACAGGCATGAAAAAACTGAGTGGAATCAGCAGTGAATTAATCAGAATGATTTGCCGAAATGCCGCTTCATTTTGAAAGGCGGCTTTAAACCCTGCCAAAGAATAGCTTGTGGCATTCAAAATCCTTTGTAAACCAGAAGTGCCTTTGTAAGGAGAGCGTGGAAGCATAGTGAATCTGATTTGAAATAAATCCGATGTTAAGTCACTTAGCTTAAAATTGGCTTAAATATAACCTTTTGAGACTATTAAATTAAATCTGTGTAATATGTAACATTATGAATGCCTATTGAATAATAAGACTCCATCTAAAGTAAGCTGTAAATACCATCAATTTCTTATTGTTGAATCTAAGGTTGTATCAATTGCTCGGCTTCAACTTGCTTAATATCAAAATCAGGACTTTCTTTGGCTTGAATAATTTGCACAGGAATAAAGCGCACTTGAACCACACTTGGTTTTCCACGTGGGTCTTGTGCTAATTTTTGATTCAATGCAGAAATCTGTTGAGGTTTTGGCGCTATATCTCCACGCAAGACTACGCGAATTAAAGTCATCTCTTTACGCCGATCAAACTGCACCGTATCAATCAAATTATTATGTTGATTAAATTGACTTTCAATCAAGCTTTCTACCTGATGTTCATACATCTGTTTATTTAACATCATCATAAAGTTAAAGCTTAAATAGATACCCAGCGCAAAAAGTACTAAAAGACTCACGATATTTCTTTTAATAAATTCAATTACTGTGCTATTTACTTCTTCATCTGAACCGCGTCTAAAACCAGCTGCCCATAACACCAGTGAAGAACTAATTTGAATAGCAACAATATTGGTCAGTGCCAACAGCAGAGCATTTGCTGCATGTTTCCATTCCAGATGCGCAATTAATATGCCACTTGCAACCAGCGGCGGTACCAAAGCAGTCGCAACTGCAACGCCAACAACAGCCACAGACAGACGTGGTGAAACGGCTGCAAATGCCCCTGCTGCACCACCCGCAAGTGCAATCATTAAATCCATAATGGTAGGCTGAGTTCTAGACAGAATTTCATGGGTGATAGGTAAGTTAATATTGATAAGACCTAAAATGATGCCAATACTGACAATCATCGAAACACCTAAAACTAAGGTTTTAAATGCTGTTTTAAAAAACAACCATCGATTATCAATAAATGCTAAAGCCATACCTGAAATAGGACCAAGCATCATCGCAACCAGCATTGCACCAATCACCACTGCAGCTGAATCAGACAATAAACCATAGCCTGCAATAATAGCTGCCAAAGCATTCATTATAAAAAAGGTTTTGCTTGGCAAGGCATCGGCCTGAATATTCAGCCGTACTTGTTTATGATCAATCTTTTTAGAGTTTTCGCGCTCCGCTTGTTTGTATTTCAGCTTTTCTTTCAGAAGTTCATATTTTTCTTGTTCAGGACTGTCTTCAACCACAATCGTTGGATCTTGATCTTTTTCCATCGCATGCCTCTGTGTTAGCTGAATAGGAATCTATCCAAATTCTCATGTAGCCGTAGACTTTGTGCAATTCCGCCCAGCATGTTTGGCTTCATACAATTTATTATCTGCAAGTTTAAGCACTTCAGAAATATCCTCTGCATCTTTAAACCAAAATGCGATACCAATTGAGATGGTAATTTCACCCATACCATTAATATTGGTTTGTTGCATGGTCTTTCTTAAACGCTCCGCAGCTTTATATGCCACACTTGGGTCGGCAGTCGTCATCAGCACTAAAAACTCTTCGCCCCCAGAACGGCAACAAATATCATGATCCCTAAAATTAGTTTGCATTATTTGGGCGAGCGTTTGCAGTACCATATCACCTTGATCATGCCCATAGTGATCATTAACTTTCTTAAAGAAATCAATATCAATAGACAATGCTGCAAACTCAGTTCGGGTTTTGACCAACTCATTTAAAAATAATTGCATCCCACGACGGTTATATAAACCTGTCAATGGATCAGTATTGACGTGATGCTTTAACTCCGCAATCCGATGACTAAAGGTTTCCGAACTGAGTAATAATGAGGTTCTAAACTTTAATACCTCGAAATACCACGGGTCGACTTCTTTAATTTTATCTTGAATTTCAGCCTGATTCAGCATACTTGCCATACGTGCCAAGCGGTTCAAAGGTGAAGAAATAAAGCTTGAGATATACCAAACCAATAAGAAAATAAATAAGTAAAAAATAAAGATTCCAACCGATACTTTTAAAATCAAGATATTGGCTTGTGCAAGTAAATCCTCTGTCGGCTGCTGAGAAACCACAATCCAATTGACACTTGGAATATGTGCAAAACCTGCCAAATTATCTATACCTAAACTATTTTTTAAACGGATTGAGCCATTTTTATGCTGATTAATATAATCCAACCCCGTATTGTTGATAATTTTTTCACCAATACGATTTTTATCTGGATGAAAAATAATACGGTTATGTTGATCAATCACATACATATAACTTTTTTTATAGTCATATTGTGTATTCAGCATGGCTTTGTTGCACAAAGATTTGAAATGCAAAGCGCCCCTAATTGAGCCAAATTTAAGGCGTAACTTGGGTAAGTGGTCGACCTAATTCCGTAAATCTGTTAAGAACTGCTACACGTGCATGGATC